>NZ_SCFB01000007.1 GCF_004210305.1 Candidatus Finniella inopinata
GTGCAGTGGACTCTCACCACCTAAACTATAGCGTCCTTATTCTTCAATAAGGACCTCTGCACCATGCTTGGCGCACCCACCGGCCCTGGATAAATAGTCCAGGGCTAATTTTTTCCCCTGTTCCACGGCGGGTTGGTCAAAGGGGTTAACCTCTAACAAATGAGCCATGGCAAGAGTTTCCAAGATAAAGTGCATCATCAGGGACCCCAAACTTCTGGGCGTCAGCTGCTCCAGCTTTAATTCGCGCACAGGGCAATTGTTTGCTTTAAGCGTATCAATGGTGGCCATTTGCTCGGCAATCATCAACTGTCCCATAGTTTTGTTGTGCAACGTTGTTAAGGCCGGATGATCAAAAAAGTCCGCCTGTGCAGAATCCAATGAATGCTGTTGAGCCAGCGTTAAAACCGTAAAGAATTTATCGCGTGGACCATCAAGATAAAGCTGCAGCTGAGAATGCTGATCCGTCGCCCCGGCCGCCCTGATCGGCGTCGTCCCCTGCGCCAGCCCGATCGCATTTTTTTTACCCACACTTTCAGCCCACAACTGACAATACCAACTGGCCAATAACTGCAACCGGTCGCAATACGTGAACAAAACCGACTGATTGACGTGTTGCTGGCAAAGGCTGAATTGCGTCAACGCGCCCACCAATGCCGGGCTGTCGTGAACAGTCGCCTCTTTCAGGTTCGCCAACACATCCAGTGCCCCTTGACGCAAGCTTTGTCCATCAATACCCGCAATAAAGGCGGGCAGCATACCAACCACAGTAAAGGCCGAAAACCGCCCCCCAATATCATCGGGATGATCCAAAGTGGGCAGAGAAAATTTTGATGCTACCTCGCGGATCGCGTTTTGACCGGGTTCACTTACAATCAAAAAATGATGAGCAAGTGGCGTTTCATCCCAAACCTTTAGGCATGTCAACAGCTGCATCAACGTCTCCGCCGTATTGCCCGACTTTGAAATGGCAATAACCCCCGTCTTGTGGGGCGAAACCGTCTTTAGAACGTCGGCAAAAGTGTGCGCATCAATGTTGTCCAAAAAATGCAGTTTTGGCGAGGCCGATTCTTGCAAAGCCGTGATGGCCTGCCCGCCCAGACTTGACCCCCCGGTGCCTAAAATAAGAACATCCTGAAACTGGCGAAAATGATCGGCTTTTTCTTGAATCGCCGTCATGTCATCCGTCAATCTTTGGAACAATGGCAGAGTCGTCACCAGTTTTTGCAGATACTCTAGGGTTTGTTGTGCTTTTTGAGAAAGGGGGTTTGTGTTCATGATGATTTTTATCTAGTTTAAAGGTCTGTAAGATCTAATATACATCTTGAATCAAAATGTTCTATGAAAAAGCTTTAGCGTTTGCGCAAATACAATGCCAATCCCTAACAACGAAAGCCTTGCAAACTTTCCAAAATCAGCTAACCGAAGCCTATCGTCAAAAGCTTTCCACGTCAGCCTTGAAAAGCGCCCAGGCGATGGCCATCTATGCCGCCGCCCGCATGCCGGCGACTTACCATGCCGTTCAGTCCTGCTATCAGCACTTACCAGCGGATTTTCATCCCCAGTCTTTGCTAGATTTAGGCGCCGGCCCTGGGACAGCCAGCTTGGCCGCCTTGGATTATTGGCCAAGCCTGCGACGCCTGACATTGGTTGAAAATCACCGGTTAATGTATGATTTTCAAAGGGCCTTGTGGGAGCATTTAAACCCTGGGCCAAGCTATCAGCCTATTCATGATTCCGTCGATTCCCTGCAGAAGCTTCTTGATGAAGGGTTTGACATAGTCGTCTTGGCCTATGTATTGGGCGAATTGAAGGCAGGTCAACAGCAAGATGCCATTCTAAAGGCTTGGCAAAAGACGATGAAATACTTTCTTATTGTAACGCCTGGAACGCCCCATGATTTTGAGTATCTTTTAAGGGTGCGCGATGAATTGTTGGGTAAAGGAGCAGTCATCGTGGCCCCCTGCCCCCATCAAGATCGGTGCCCACTGACTGAGACATGGCGATTGCACTGACATCTCCTCAGCCTAGTTTTTAAAATTACGGTTTCTGCTATTTCCCAAACTTTTGTAGATTGATTTGATTTTGTAGGTTTTGAGAGATCTACTTCCTGTTTTTTTTATTTTTAGACACTATCCTCCCCTTTAAAAGACTTACCGTTTATATCAGTCAATCCGCTCAAACGCGCTTTAAATTGTGGTCAGCGGTTAGAATTTTCAATAAGTATTTGTTGTCCCAGCCTGCTACCTTCCGTCGACAGCTCACCCCTCGTTTATTCGTTTTTTCTTGCTTGAGTAGATTCAAAGCAATACGTCTCATGACAGCCAAATTCTTGGCCGCGTGGCCAACATGCACCTGGTTATGGTCTTCCCTAAAACCTACATCCAAAGACCAGTGCAGGTTAATTTCTATGTTCCAGTGTTTTCTGACAGCAACCATAAACTGATCAATATTTTCATAGGCTAAACTTGTTAGAAAGTAGCGGGTACTACGCTCAACCTGATTATTAGTTGTGCGTGTTGTTTCAAGCATGCCAACACCCTTTAACCCAGGCCAACGAAGTTGAAATACTGCCGGATCGCGTGCTGATACTAATGTATAGCGACGTGTTTCTATGCGACCATGATCATGGATCTTCTCTACTTTCCGTCGATTAAGCATCTTCTTGTACTGACGTGATTCTCCTATATGGAAAATTGCCTTGACCATTTCATGAAGCTTCGGTTGATTATCTTTTAGAGCTAATACGTAGTCTGCACCTTGAATTAAGATCTCTTCAGCAATTGACTGCTGACAACCCATGGCGTCAATGGTGACTGTACTACCAGTAACATCAATCATCTTGAGTAATTTTGGAATGGCTGTAATTTCATTGGATTTTTCATCCGTTTTAACTTGCCCTAAAAGAAGACTTTGATTGCTTGCCCAGGCACTTACAATGTGTAGGGCTTTTTTCTCTTTTCTTCTGTTGCCAGAACCCCGTAGCGTTTTTCCATCAATAGCAATAATCTCAGAATTAACATCGATAGAGAGTGACTTGATCCATGCATAAAAGCAGGATTCAAATTGCTCTGGGTCAAGTATGGAAAACACACGGCCAAAAGTATCATGAGATGGCACACCATTAGGCAGCTCGAGAAATGTTGATAACCAATCGTATTTGGCTTTGCCAAATTCACTAATATCAACCCAGTTATCAGCGCCACAAATTGTGGCCAATATTGTTATTACCAAGATATCGTGCAATTTGTGAAGCTTGTTGTGGTTATCAATACGAGGATCGGCAAGAGGTTCAAAATGTTTGAGGAAAGTATCTGATAACTGCATCCCTGTTTCCTTTTTCTTTATTGAGAAAAAAGAATAATAACAACGGATAGAACAGCAGAAAAGCCGAATAAAAAATTAGGAAATAATTTTTAGAATACTAAACTAATTTTCAGTGCAATCGCCATGTTACCACCCCTGCAAACATCCCCTCTGCTTTCGGTCAACAGGTATGCGTTTTGGGGAACCATCCGTTATTGGGTGGTTCTGCGTCGTCTAAGGTTGATGGGTCTATGACGTCTAACCCCATAGCACGTCCTGACTTTTTAAACGTCATGATAAACACTACCAATAATCCAACTGGCACAAATATTTGGAAGACCCTCCCCATCACTTTCCCGATTGGTGTAGCTCTTCCGAATGGGAATTCTATTTCCTATGAATTTGGAGCAATGTCTTTAGACAAATCGGGGACGACAACCACAATACAAGATATTGAAAAGCCACAAAGTCGGACCTTAAGCGGGACAGGCAATCAAGTGGTAACCGGTACCTATATTAGTTCGGCAACGATCTTTTCGCTGGCGACTAGAAAAACAAATGTTTATTTGACAGGATCAGTTGTTGAATTGGGTACTTGGAGCACCACCACAGGCGCGATAGCCATGACCTCTACCGGAAATAAAACCACAGCTGGCGTGCCGTTATTAGCTGCATCTATAAAATTTAACAATCCGTATTCTAGTGTGTCCTATAAGTATATCACAAAAAATGGCAGCAATATAACTTGGTATTCTGGAAATAATTTGACTATTTCACCCCTTTCAAAATCTCAGACAAATGACACCTGGTAATAAAATGATCAATAATTCGCGTTACATTCGCATCCTGGAAAATGATCTGAATTGTATAAATTGAATTTTTTTGGAGTTTTTAAAATGAAGAAGCTTAAAGTTATAA
Source organism: Candidatus Finniella inopinata (assembly GCF_004210305.1). Taxonomy (NCBI): domain Bacteria; kingdom Pseudomonadati; phylum Pseudomonadota; class Alphaproteobacteria; order Holosporales; family Candidatus Paracaedibacteraceae; genus Candidatus Finniella; species Candidatus Finniella inopinata. The sequence continues at coordinate 4,222 of NZ_SCFB01000007.1, forward strand.
TATCGTTATCAATCTTAGGGGTTCTGGGGTTTTCAAAACCTGTTCAGGCGATTACCAGTGCCACATTGAATGGGACGCTTTTGTTTAATCCTGGCGCCGCCAGTCCAACCAAAGCGCTGATTAACAGTTGCCGGATTTTTCATGCATTTGATTTGCCTTATCACACTCCAACCTCTATAGGGCCAAGTTTCGCCGAAACCCCTAAATACAGTGACTATACTCCGGGTAGAGCAGCAGCCACAGACCCAATTGACAGTAATCTGGCGACTATCGCGAACAGGGGGTATACCCATATATTGGTCTCGCCAGCCCAAGCTTCTTCCCCCTCGATACCATTGCCACCTCTAAACGCATCATATGGGCAAAAGCTAACACAGCAATTAGTAACTCAACCATTATCTGGTGGAGGTGCAAACACCGTCTTGCCCATATTCCGTTACAGCTATAATGCCTGGGAATGTGCTTACCAACCCATGTTGTGTGTTTTGGATTATCAGCCTCCTAGTGGTAGTGGTAAATCATATCAAGACGAATTGGACGGTGTGTTCGGGAAAAATGGAGATGGAAGCAGTAAAAAACTTGTTTCCCAGTATGGGGTGTCAGTCAATGGAAAAGTTGTTGGATACCGTCTGGGTTGTGATCGTTATGGGTCGATGGCCGATCTTGTGGCTCTTATCACGAATGCAAGGGCACAAAATCTTGGAATCATCGTTGATGTTGTCTTTAATCAAACGTCTGGATACATGACAAATTATGCAGGTGGGCCTACTGGACCACAACCTGACAGCACCGGCAAGTATCATTCAGGTCCAGGATTACTTGACACAAACTATAAGCAATTTCATCCCTATAACTATACCAACAGTGGAACAGGCCCAGCGACTTTTGCCTGGGATCCAAATGTGGATTTAACACCATTTTTCGACCCTTATGTTTACGGTGGTGGCGGACCCAAGTCATGGGGGGGCGGCCCCCATTTGGACAGCACCAAATCAGACGTACAAAAAATGATGGTGGGTTATTTGCGACTGCTAAGTGATATCGGAGTTGCCGGCGTCCGTTTTGATCTTTTGTATGGGGTCGGTGCTCAGGCCACCACAAGTATTTTGGCAGGTACATTTAATGGCGTTAAGACTTCCAGTCTGTTCCAATCCACTTTCCCCCTTTCGTTTGGGTATGGGGAAAATGATCAATCTTTATCGGCCATAGCAACCTATGGGGCCACTGTGCCTGTGGAAGACCACCCCTTGCATTACTCACTAACCTCTTGTTTGACATACCATCCTGATACCATCGGTGGTGGCAGCGCGCCGTATCAACCGACCTTGCCGCCCATCAGTAATCTGATTATGCCCACAGCCCTTGGTAATATTACAGCCTCCACATTTTCAACAAACCACGACCAGTACATTGGGGTGTCGACAAACCAAAATGAGGCGGGGTTCTATTATATAGATTCAGGAATAACCAGCCCTCCAATCCGTGCAGCTCAGCTGGTCACCAATACAGTTACATCCCAATTGGCGATTGCTTATATATGCTCAAAACGAGACGGTAATCCCCTGGTCTTACGTTTTGAAGATGAACAAGACACTCTTGCCACCATCGTTCAACGTGCGCTGGCGTTTCGTGTGCTGATGGGTCAACAAAATGCCCCCCATGAATATATCGTGGATTTAACCAAGGACGTGTTGTTGATAGTGCGCCAGTTTGGTTTTGTAATTCTTAATAGGGCGATAACGACATATACGACAGCGACGGCGGATATTTTAAATAAATTCTCCACCAGTGACGCGCAGCTTTACATCCCCGCTGGGACATATGCAGAAGTGGATTCTTTAAGCCCGTTGCCATTGCCATCACAGACTCTATCAGCACCACCCACACGGACTGGAGTTTTCCCCGCAATGTATGTGCCAACAAGTGGTTCATCACCATCCAACTCATTTTCTATCTCACTGAATTCACGTACAGTTACTCCAGCTACACAGACTTACAGTTTTAGTCCGGCAACCTCCTTGGGAAGTCTAACCGCCATAGATAGTCTGTCTGTACCTGGCCAGAATGCGCGATTTTTTGTTCTTCAAACGCCTGTAATCACCCCTCAGAATTCCTACAGCGTAACATTTCAGGTTGGCTCACCCAGTTCTATAATCAATACGGATCAAACAAACCAGGTGTTTGTTTGTGGGAACCATCCCATATTGGGAAATTGGTCGACCCGCCCTGACTCCTTGAACGGTTTGCTGCGCAAACAGTCTTATTCCAGTAATCCACCTTTTCCTTCTACCTGGACGTCGCTTCCCTTGTGGTTTCCATCAGGGGTATCATTAAAATACAAATTTGTCGCAAAAGTTAATGGTTCATTAAAGTGGGAAAGTGATCTTCCTTCATCATCAGGAGGGCCAGACCGATCCTATAAAGTTAGTGGCACGGGGCCTGTTGCAGCTACGCCTAGTTGGTAAAGTAAGAATGACCCATTGCAAATAATTTATCTCACCCCTGTTTGTCACTCCCTCGCAGGCCGGAATCCAGGAAATACAACTGGCCCCCCGCCTGCAGAGGAGTGACAAAGGAATTCCATAAAATGACCTGAAATAGGTATATATCCTAATAAAGCTCCCTATTTAATTATTTGTTAACTTTTATTCTGTAAAGTTAGTTTTATATTATTTTATTTTGTCGGTTTTGAAATGATACAATGTAAACCTAGACTATTGCTGTCAGCCTTATGGCTTTTAACACTTCCCGTGCCTGTGCAGGCAATTACGAGTGCCGCATTGGATGGGACGCTGTTGTTTAATCCCCAAAGTAAGGGGCTTGTTAACAATTTCCGGGTTTATCATGCATTTGATTTGCCCTATGTAACCCAAACAAACATAGGGGCGACCTTTCCAGGGGAAACAGCCACGGCTCCCATTAGCACAATGTTGGACGCTATTAAAAATAAGGGTTATACACACATACAAATTTCACCGCCGCATCTGACATCGCCGTCTATACAGATGATGCCACCCCCCATCGATCGAAAAGATACAGACGCACAGCAGGCACAGGTGTTTCAAAGCTCGACAACAACTCCTGTTCAAGCCGTAATCCCCCCTTATTCATACAATGGATGGGAATTTGCCTACCAACCGCTGATTTGTGTGTTGGATTCGAATTCGGTTTATCTAAATGAGTTAAAGGCTGGTTTTGTGGCGGCGGGAAAACCCGAACCATCTTCTGTTGCGGCATATGGGGTGACCGTCAATGGGAAAACCGTTGGATACCGTTTGGGGTCCGATCGCTATGGTTCGATGGCTGATCTTGTGTCTCTTATCAATGCTGCAAAGGACAAGGGCCTAGGGATTATTGCGGATGTGGTTTTTAATCAAACGTCTGGATATATGACCGATAAACCTTCATCTTCAGGAGGGCAATTTCATCCGTTCACCTATGTGGCAGCCACTGGGACAGCTCTTGCTACCTATACCTGGGATACAAGTGTGGATTTATCGACTTTTTTCAATCCCTATAACAAAAACCCACCTTATACAACCGTCTCTTGGGATTATGGTCCTGATTTGAATACCAGCAGCTCAATGGTACGACAGATGGTGGTAAATTACATGAAGCTTCTTAGTGACATTGGAATCAGTGGTGTGCGTTTTGATTATTTGTATGGGCTTGGCGCCGCTGATACCACGGCTATTTGCACACAAGCCAATGCGGCTGGTTTGTTCCAATCATCCACTGTACCCGTTTCCTTTGGGTATGGGGAAAATGACCAATCTTTAACGGCCTTGGCAAGCTATGGGGCCGTTGTCCCTGTGGAAGATCATCCATTGCATTACTCTTTGGCCAACTGTTTCGTTGGGGGGCAATCGATGAGTACACTTGTTATGCCCACTGGTATTGGCAATATGACAACGGCTACATTTTCAACAAATCACGATCAATATCCTTTTGTAGCAGGGGAACCAGGATCGGGCACGTTCTACAGCAATTCTAAAAACCCAAATAATCCAACGGACACAATCCTGTCCCAGTTGGCGATTGCCTATATATGTGCGAAACGGGACGGTAACCCCATGATCTTGCGTTTTGAAGATGAACGGGATACCGCTGGCATCATTCAGCGTGGGCTGGCTTTTCGCGTGCTGATGGAACAAAAAAATGCCCCCCATGAATATATGGTGGCTTTAACACCTGATGTCCTGCTGATAGCCCGTCAGTATGGCTTTGCTGTGATCAATAGAGGGAGCAATCCTTATACAATAACTCAAGGTTTCATCAGTGGGGTACCGTCAGCCTATATCCCCAACATCAGTTCTAATAATGCATATCAGGAGGTGTTAGGCTTAACAACACCAACGACCGGGAATTTAAGCGCCGCGACAACCATCCCCACCTCATCCTCATCAACCTCGATTTTTACCATTCCTCTCAGGAACGCAAAGTTCTTCGTTCTTTCGGACGCATCAAGTCAAACCGCCTATGATGTGACCTTCTCAGTACCCTCGCCAAGTTTTATAAGCAATACATATAAAACAAATCAGGTTTTTGTTGTTGGGAACCATCCCTTATTGGGAAATTGGGCACCCAGGCTTGATCTTTTGAATGGTTTGCTGCGCAACCAGAATTATTATAACCCTACCGCTACCGGTTTAACTTTTCCTCCTACCTGGACATCGCTTCCCTTGCGATTTCCACAGAATGTATCGTTGCAGTATAAGTTTGTCGTAGCCAACGGTGGTAAAATCACAAGATGGGAAAGTGGAAGTAACCGATCATATACAGTTAGTGGCACTGGGCCTGCTGCAGCTACGCCTAGTTGGTAGAGTAAGAATGACCCATTGCAAAACAATACATTCGCAAAATAATATTGAACAATAGGCCAAGCCTGTTTAAAGTCATGTAATATTGCGTCCTTAGCTCAGCTGGATAGAGCGGCGGCCTTCTAAGCCGTAGGTCAGAGGTTCGAATCCTCTAGGACGCGCCAACCATACCTTGTGAGTTTCGAGACAGACTTCGAAAGGCGAAGGGTATATATCACCAGAATGAAAAGATTACTATGACTACTGCTATGCGTAATATCGCAATCATCGCCCACGTTGACCACGGAAAAACAACCCTTGTTGACAACCTTTTGAAACAAAGTGGCATGTTTCGCGCCAATCAAAATGTTGCCGAACGCGCGATGGACTCGAACGACTTAGAACGCGAACGCGGAATTACGATTTTGGCCAAGTGTACGTCGTTGATGTGGAATGATACGCGGATCAATATCGTGGACACCCCAGGACACGCGGACTTTGGCGGCGAGGTTGAACGTATTTTAAGCATGGTGGATGGTGTTGTCTTGCTGGTGGATGCGGCAGAAGGCCCGATGCCACAGACCAAGTTCGTTTTGGGCAAAGCCCTGAAATTGAATTTGCGCCCGATCGTTGTTATTAACAAAATTGATCGTCAAGACGCCCGTCAAGACGAAGTTTTAGACGAAATTTTTGATTTATTCGTAGCCTTGGAAGCTAACGATCAACAGCTTGACTTTCCGGTTGTGTACGCGTCTGGCCGGAACGGCTGGGCGGTGAAAGAGCTGGAGGATGAACGCACCGATCTGGCCCCTTTATTCAATTTAATTTTAGACCATGTCTCCCCTCCTATCGGTGACGATGAAGCGCCCTTTACCATGTTGGTAACGACGCGCGAATATGATTCCTATTTAGGGCGTGTTTTAACAGGTCGCGTTCAAAGCGGCGTCATGAAAATCAATATGCCCATCAAAGTCATGGGGCCCGAAGGGCAAATTGTTGAAACGGGCAGAATATCAAAGTTGCTGTCGTTCAGAGGGTTAGAGCGGGTGCCGATTGAAGAAGCAAGAGCCGGCGACATTGTGGCCTTGGCTGGTTTGGAAAAGGCCAACGTGGCTGATACCATTACCTCACCCGAGGTTGAAGTTCCTTTGCATGCGCAACCTATTGACCCCCCTACCTTGGCGATGACGTTTTCCATTAATGATTCTCCGCTGGCTGGGCGCGAGGGCACGAAACTGACGTCACGTATGCTGGCTGACCGTTTAAAACGCGAAGCCGAAGGGAATATCGCGATTCGGATTACCGAAAGCGAAGACCGCGATGCCTTTGAAGTGGCAGGCCGTGGTGAATTACAATTGGGCGTTTTGATTGAAACCATGCGCCGCGAAGGCTTTGAGCTGTCGATCAGCCGACCACGCGTGCTTTATCAAAATGATCCTGTGACAGGTGAACGCCAAGAACCCCATGAGGAGGTTCAAATTGACGTTGATGACGAATATGTTGGCGTCGTCGTTGAATCCATGAGCGCGCGCAAGGCCGAAATGACAGACATGCGCCCATCGGGCGGTGGAAAGACCCGGATCCTGTTTGTGGCACCGTCACGCGGACTGATCGGATATCATGGGCCTTTCTTGACAGACACCCGGGGTACAGGCGTTATGAGCCGCGTCTTCCACAGTTACCAAAATTATCGGGGCCCCATCGAGGGACGTCGTCATGGCGTGTTGATTTCCAACGGTGATGGCGATGCCGTTGCCTATGCCTTGTGGAACCTGGAAGAGCGCGGTCAAATGTTTATTCCTTCTGGTGTGCCGATTTACCAAGGAATGATTATTGGCGAGAACAGCCGCGATAACGACCTGGAAGTAAACGCCTTAAAAGCAAAACAATTGACCAACGTTCGGGCCTCTGGCAAGGACGAGGCTATTCGCCTAACCCCCCCTCGTGTGATGACGTTGGAACAAGCGATTGCGTATATTCAAGACGATGAACGCGTGGAAGTCACGCCGAAATCGATTCGTTTGCGTAAAGCCTTTTTGGACCCAAATGAGCGTAAACGGGCTGAGCGGAGCGCGAAATAGGTTAGCTGTTCTGAAACCTTCTTTCCCGTTTACCCGGGAGAGGAGGGGTTCCGATCATTGTTTTTATCCAACTGTTCAAGAATGTGATGAATTAACTCTTGGATATCAGCGCATTGGTTCGGCCGCTTTTTAGGGGTCCCTTTTACCAAGCAATCAAGAAGAGACAGTATATTCAATATATGAACGCGGATTCGCCAATCACCAGCCAATTGAACACTTCCGTTGTTTAAACCTTGCAAGAAAGATTGTTCAAAAATGGCTGGCATATGGTGAGCATAGCGCAACATGTTGGCTACATCCCACAAAACCGATCCTAAAAAACAAAATTCCCAGTCTAAAACGCCTGTTACATCCTAGGCCCCATTGATCTTATCGACAAGAATATTGGCCGGATCAAAATCACCATGAACAAGATGAATTTCTGCCCCATCTGGAAAAAGGGGGTCATATTTTTCAAGATAGAAATTAATCTTAGAAATTGCATCATGACCAAACAGTTCAGCAATGATTGGATGCTTTAGACATTCCTTAACGAAGATGAGATAACTTTCTTGAGAAACATGTTTGTAAGCCAGATCTGCGTATTCCGGCGAAAATCGAATAGTGATTCCGGTCTAAACCGAACGGCAATTCCGGCTCAATTCGAATGGTGATTCTGGTCTAATCCGAACGGCAATTCCGGTTCAAATCGAACAGTGATTCCGGCTCAAATCGAACAGTGATTCCGGTTCAAATCAAACAGTGATTCTGGTTTAAATCGAATAACGATTCCAAGACGAAGCGATGGCCTTTGACCTCCTGTATCAAGGAGACCTTTGGTTATAAAACGCGTTTTATGAACGCTGTATCCTTTTTTTGTTCAACAAAACATGAAAGGAACAGCCCATGTCACGGAGTCACATATCAATGAGAAAGATCAGAGAAATCTTACGTTTACGGTACAGCTGTGGATGTAGTTACCAGGAGATAGCCAAGAGCATTGGCATTAGCGCGAGTACGGCGGTTGAAGGCGTCAAGAGGGCAAAAGCAGTTAACTTAAGCTGGCCTGTGCCCGACAATCTAGGCGACGAAGAGTTGGAGATCAAGCTGTATCCGCCTGCTCAAAAAATCAATAAAGAACAACGGGGAGAGATTGATTGCATTTATATTCATAAAGAACTCAAGTGCAAGCATGTTACGTTACAATTATTATGGAGTGAGTATAAAGAAAAGTACCCCCAAGGGATTAGCTACAGCCAGTTCTGCGACGTTTACCGAGGATGGCGTAATTCAACACTTGATGTCTGGATGCACCAGACCCACAAAGCAGGAGAGAGACTTTTTGTGGATTATGCCGGTCAAACGATGTCCGTTGTAACGGATACGTCGGAAGGGGAAGTCGGTGAAGCACAGATTTTTGTAGCTGCGCTTGGTGCGTCCAGTTTTACCTACGTGGAGGCCACATGGACCCAAGCGCTTGCAGACTGGCTCAAGTCTCACGTGAATGCGTTTGAATATTATGGTGGCTGTCCAGAGATTGTTGTGCCAGACAATTTAAAGAGTGGGGTCCATAAGGCGCATCTTTACGAACCTGATATCAACCCAACCTATCAAGATATGGCCTCTTATTACGGCGTCGCAATTATTCCAACAAGGTCAAGAAGTCCGAAGGATAAAGCTAAAGTTGAGAATGCAGTCCAACAAGTCGAGAGACAAATTCTGGCCAAGCTTCGTAACCGTACCTTTTTTAGCTTGAGCGAGTTAAACCAAGCTATTCAGCCACTTTTGGATGTCTTAAACCGACGTCCTTTCCAAAAACTGCCAGGATCCCGTTTAAGCCACTTTCAAGACCTTGAGAAACAGGCATTAAAATCCCTTCCAACAACTCGGTATGAGTACGCCGAGTGGAAAAAAGTTAAAGCCGGCTTCAACTACCATATTGAGTTAGACAAGCATTTTTACAGTGTTCCCTATGCCTTGGCAAAGGAATCTCTCTATGTTCGCTATGGACCGACGATTGTTGAAATTTTTTGTCAGAATAAATGTGTCGCGACCCATGTCAGAAGTTATGGTGCCAACGGATATACGACAAATACTCTGCACATGCCAAAAGCTCATCAAGCACAGGTGGAATGGACACCCGAACGAATTGTTTCTTGGGCCAAGAAAACGGGGGAAGCAACGGCAAAATTGATAGAAGTCATCATGGCTTCACGCGCCCATCCTCAACAGGGGTTTCGCACGTGTCTTGGGATTTTAAGGCTCGGCAAGAGTTACGGTGAAGACCGTTTAGAGCTGGCTTGTAAAAGGGCTTTAGAGATAGGAGGCCACAGTTACAAAAATGTTGAATCTATTTTGAAGAACAAGATGGATCAACAGTCTTTATCCTCGTCCTCAGAAGTCAATAGCCTCTCTGATTCTCACGAATATATTCGTGGCCAAAAATACTTTAAATAATCTAAAAAAGGAGACCCTTTCATGTTACTGAATCCAATTGTTTACAACCTTCAAAAACTTCGTCTTCATTCTATGGCAAAAGCCTTTAAAGAACAGCTGGAGCAACCAACCATAACGCAGCTGAGCTTTGAAGAACGTCTTGGCTTGTTGGTTGATACAGAAGTCATCGCCCGGGAAAACAGGCAATTACAGGCACGCTTGCGCAGTGCCAAACTACAGCAGACGGCCTGCCTTGAAGATATTGACCATTCATGTCAGCGTAACCTAGACAAATCTTTGTTGGCCACACTTTCTCAATGCCAATGGGTTGCTTCTCATCATAATATTTTGATTGTTGGGCCGTGTGGCACGGGGAAAACATTCTTGGCTTGTGCTCTGGCCCACAAGGCTTGCCTTCAAGGTTATAAAGTTCATTACTGCCGCCTCAGTCGCTTGCTTAGCGAATTGCAGCTTGGAAAGGGGGATGGGAGTTATGGAAAAAGAATGAGTGAACTTGCTAAAACGGAGGTTTTAATTTTAGATGATTTTGGATTGTCTATTCTGACAGATGAGCAACGCCGTGACTTATTGGAGGTTTTGGATGACCGACATGATAAACGCTCTACGATTGTCACCAGTCAGATTCCTGTCAAACTCTGGCACGAAACCATAGGAAATGAGACGTTAGCGGATGCTATCCTCGATAGGTTGGTTCATAATTCTTATAGGCTTGAAATTAAAGGGGAATCTATGAGAAAAGTGAGGAGTAAAGAAAAGGATCAGGAAAACACCAAACAAAAAAACATCGAGGGTCCTTTGCATGACACAACGGAAATCACAAACAATGAAGGGGTGAAAAAATGAGATAAAATCGGAGAGTTCGCTTCTCTTTGATTCGTATTCGAATTAAACCAGAATCCGCGTTCGGATAAAACCGGATTCACCGTTCGAATTAAACCGGAACGGCCATTCGGATAAAACCAGAATTGCCGTTCGAATTCGCCGGAATACGCACCAGATCTTTCGAAATTGGACAGGTTGCAATTTTTGCCAATAATCCCCCCACCTTAAATAGGATAGAATCCATGTCGTAGGTTTCATGGCTCAGTAAAAGGTCACGAAGGGGGATACCTGGGATAAAGCTTGTAATGGCAAAACGATATCCTTTGTAATCACCTATATAGTTGGTTTCAGGGAGAGCGATTGTTCCTTTTAATAGGGTGCCCAATTTCTGTTCATGATAAGCGGATTTTTTGTCGCGTAAGTAAACGCGCAGGATAGAAGGCAGCTTGTTACCCTCAAAATTAATTTTAATATTGAGGTTGGCACACCCTCCCGCAATAACGGACCAGGAAGATAGCTTTTTGGGAGTGTAAGCACGCCTGACCATTTCTTCGATGATCTCTGCAGATAAAAAGTACTGTTTGTCTGCTTTTTCCCAATTGGCTTTGAAAGTCATGATTGTCTCACTGAAAAACACAAAATGGATGATAATGGGGCCATCTTTTCTTAACCTTTTTGGTCTATGATAATAAAGATTACCTCGCTTAATATTATCATGAATGGTTCATTTAGTTTTATAAAGCTGTTAAGGGTTGGAACCGGCGATTGCGCAAGGCCTTTTTGGATCCTAATGAACCTAAACGGGCCGAACGGAGCGTGAAATAGGTTAGATTACACGTTTCGCCAATAGTTTCCCACCCTCATCTAATAATATAGATACTTACACCCATTTCAAATGAATATTTTGGAATGGGTGTTTTTAATTTAATGTATTTATTCAACGAGAATAAGGTTGAGGAGGGGGCCTGCTTGGAATTTTATGAGAAATCAGCCAAGGTTGGCTACATACCTGCCAGAGTCAAAGAGAAAACCATATATCTGAAAGGTTTAAGAATAAGAGTTCTTTAAAAAGGTGTTTTTTTATTCAAAATTCAACTTGAAGATGAATGTTCTTTCAACTTAAATAAGCCACACGGTGATTTAATTGATGGAGAGAGCCATGAAGATCAAGGCCTTAAAAACATTTTTCCATCTCTTGCTAATTACTGAGTACATAGATGGCTTGCGGTAATTATAATTATAGCTTTCTGAGGAATCTAATAAAATTCCTACTTAGGCTGTCGCTGTTTTATAAGGTGGTAATCATTCTTTTTCTTACAACCACCTCAAGCTTAGGTGCTAAATGGCCAACTGTACTTACGGGTTCTCTTTTCAGAGGATACACCATTAGTGGCGCTGTTTTAGGGGCACGTGGCCGATTGCCTTCTACTTCTCCCCCTTCTCCTTCTCCTTCTCCTTCTCCTGCTCCTACAGCTTCTTCTGTTCCTCCCGCTCCTTCTGCTATTGTTCCCCCTACATCCCCTTCTGCTTCTATCCTTACCGCTTCTTCCTCCCCTCCTCCCACTCCTACGTTTACCGCCTCTACGCCAGCCCCTTCAAAGGCGTCCCCAATTTCTTTACCTCCTATTTATGACAGCCCTCAAAGAATTGTTTCTTCTCAATTATTTGATGTTCTTTCTTCACCTGTTTCAGAAATGAACTTAAACATAAATTATTCCCCTCTTTATTATGTAAAATTAGGCAAAAACCTCAAAGAATTGGAGGATGTCTTAGATCTGGTAAATTTACTTCATAAACGCCATCTCTGGGTCCAAACAGTCGGATCATATTCCCATACAAAATCTACTCATGAAGCTATTGGCTATAAAAATCATTATCTTGGAATTGTTATAGGGGGCGATAAAGAATTTGAAAATGGTTTAAGATTAGGCCTCAGTTATAATAGGGGTGATTCCAATATAAAGACCAAAGTAGAAGATGGTCAGAGTCAAACCCAATATAATCTGAATAGCCATATACTTACAACCTATGGAGAATATAGGTTTGATTCCGGATTTTTTCTAAAAGGCTACTTAAAATATGGACAAGTTTTTATAGATAAGTTCAGCTTTAATTACAATGATGATTCAAGAGCTTCGGGAGGAAATAAAGCCTATATTTACGGAGCCACCCTGGGAGTGGGATATCCCATATTTTTCCTTCCCACAATCATATTGACCCCCTTCCTTGGCCTTTCTAATGACTACGTTAGGAATCCTAGCTATAAAGAATCTTGGTCTTGGCCTGGCTATAATACTCACGTTAATATCTCTTCTCATATTGAAAGAAGATTCATTATAAATCCTGGAATTCATCTCCAATCAATAATTGTGAAAAATGATCATATTATAGTTCCTGAAATATACATATCTATAAACTACATTTTTTCTTCTCAGGATAACTTCCCTAGACGTTTAAAAGTTGAGAATACTGAAATGCTAATTAATGCAGAAAAACTAAAAAGAACAAGCTATACGGTAGGAGGACATATAAGATTAATTAAAAAAAAGAAATGTCAGTTTGAAATGCGATACGATTACAACTTTATATCTAAATACCGTGATACCCATACTGCTTGGGCTCGAATCATCCTGAATTTCTAGGCAACTGAGGTTTTTCTTTTGGAGATTGCCTACTGTATTGGAGTCAAGGGGTAACACCAGGGCTACGCATCGTAAAATTTTAAACAATTTATTTGCAAATCATAGATGATCATGGCAGGTGAAAAACTTAAGCTTTCCAATTGGATCACTCCCCATAAAAGATGATCAAAACCTTACATATCCTATGGTTTCAGAGTTACATTGTCCCTCTGCTTTGAAAATCTATCCTAATAAAAGCTAACATTTCTACTCATTATAGGTTTAGGCGTGCGGCATTTCATTTTTCTTAGAGACAAAAGCGCCTGAATTATTGTGCACTATAAAAATAGTGCTGAGATCCAGGGATTCCCTGGATGTCACCTTGCTTCGATTCTCTAAATATTGCACCTACGATTTGAAAATAAATTGTTTAAAATTTTATGATTCGTAGGCCTTGCCCCCGATTCTTGGGCTTTTTGCGCTGATATTGAATTAGCTTTAGTTTTGGCTATGCGCTGATTTTTCATTTTGCTTTTGCAAGAAAATACTTCCAACACTACATCCGGAATTGTTTTAGAATTAAAAAACAATCCATCTTTACGTTATATTAACGATTAAGAATTAAAATACATTTGTAATTTACTAATTTTACGAATGGATTTCAAGTGATGAAAAAGATAAATTCCCTATTTTTAAGTTTTGTCCTGTTTGTTTTCACGATTGCTGGCTTGAATGCTGCTGGTAAAGAGGAAGAGAAGACAGAGGGTAGAGCACCAACGCTGGTTACATTGGGTATTGACGGAATTTATGGTCCCCTTTTCGAGGATATGATGGAAAATGGTCAGTTGCCGAACTTTGAACGGGCCCGAACCATGTCAGCCTGGAAACTTGACGCGCATACGTTTTACAGACCGCATTCATTGATTGTATGGAGCGCCTTTTTATATGGTCGCGAGCCGACGGTTGGGGAAAAAGTGAAAGACACTTTTTACGATGTTGGCAGAGAAGAGGTTACAACGCGTAACCATGGGAAAACAAATTTGTGCAATACTATGGGGGGCGCGGCTTCAACTTTTGTAACAACGAATTGGCCGATTCTCACAAATATTATTCCTGATGCAGAAACCACCAAACAGCCTATAGTTTCAACATCAACTGGCGACGAACAAAACGACACAGCTGTGTTAGCCGCCATTCAAAACGCAATCAACAGTCAAAAATATACATCGATCTTTGCCCATCTTGATTATTCGGATAGTGTTGCCTGGCATGAAAGCGTAACAAATGGTGCCTATGCTGATGCTTTAAAGGTTATTGATAAGGGATTGGGGGATATTTTGGACAATCCAAACCTTGATTTTAAAAATCGTGATTATTTGTGTATTACGTCAGATCATGGTCGACACAGTTGGTTCGCCCTTAGTTGTATTATTCCAAGCTGTTGGGCACCGGGGAAAAAACATGACTGCCTATATTGCGAAACGGTTAGAAATATTCCCGTCTTTGTGGCAGAGCCTGGGATCAACCATCATGAGATAAAGGAACCACTTTCTATTGTTGATGTGGTGCCATCGATTCTTGCCTTGATGGGCAAAGACAAAGGGGATATGACGGGGAAAGTCGTTGATTTTAAAGGTTTAGGAGTGCTTAACCCGATTGACTGCCGAAGCTGCCCATAAAACGGGGAGCGGGGGAAATATGAGGTATTCCCCCCTGCTCTTCCTCTAAGACTGAATGTTCTGCGACTCCACAATCGCATTGTAAAATATGAAAAACCAACGCATAGAAGAGTTTTTTTGAAGACCAAGCAAACCTTTACTTTCGGCTTTGATAAGAGTTTCTTGAGCGTCTTTTTTTCCAATTTTTGCCCGCCTCACCAGATACCAAAGTCCTATCTTATCATCGAATCCAAGCTGTCGAGTCGCTGCGGCATAATTAATCTGGTCTTGTGCTTGCTGGTCACCAGCTTGCGCCAATTTCTGTAGTGCTCGATATGCTTTCACATTACAAAATTTAGGATTTATTTGAATGATGGTTTCCTGGGGTTGAGAAAGAGAATTAAGAGGTGCTGAAGGAGTCCTATCTACAACATCAACAAGCTGTTGGAAGGCATTTACATCCTTTCTTTGTAGGCAGTACAACAGACACTTTAACTTTGTATTACAATCAATTCTTGACCAATTTTCAGAGATGGCTTTTGCAATATTCCGTTTGGCTTCAATGGTGATTGCAGAGCCGGCTTTTGTAAATACTTCGAAACCTTCAGCATACCGTTCTGCAGCCATCAAAAGATAACCTCGTAAGGCCATGAAAATTTGGGGCGCACAACCAGCCTTTAAACGATGAAGAAAATCAGTGTCATGACTAAGGTTCTGTCGATTTTGAAGCAATCTATAGAAGTTATCTTCTAGAAAGTCTTTAGGATTTCTGAAGAAGATAGAAGAATCAATTCTAAGCGGAACCCTCACTAGGTCGGATGCGGGCTGGTTGTGATGCTGCGCGGGAATTATAGCAGGAACTGGGTTGACAAAAACTTCTGTCGCAATAAAGGGGGCGGACCTTGTATAGGGGGTTTCTTCCCGCTTTCTTTTCTCTCCATGTAACTTTGTTGCCTTGTTACCTGATAAAGAGGTTTCGGGGGATTCAGAAGCTTTAAGGAGACTTGTATCAATAATGAACAGAAGGATGATTAAGAGGGGGCCCCTTAAATGGTTACGCATAAAAATAAAGTTTCAGTTCGACTATGATAAATTATGTTGATGAAATTGCTTCGTTGTAAAGCCCTATCGTGTTTCCCCTGTAGAGTTCATCATGGGATGGGACAAGGCTTCCTAAGTCGATAATATTTTGCCAAGAATAACAACCAAAGCCGACATAATACCCGCCATAACGTCGTCAATCATAATCCCAAACGAAGCTGTTGATAGACTTTGGGAGAGACGGTGATCCAACCAACCAATGGGCCACGGCTTTACGATGTCAAAAAACCGAAATGCCAAAAAACACAAGACGTACAAAGGCCAAGTCAACGGACAAAAAAGCTGCACCAACAACAGTGTCAACCAAATGCCCGCGACCTCGTCAATGACGACGCAGCTGGGGTCACAATCTATGAAATGCGATTGTTTTAAAAATTGATGGCTGCTTATCCAACCCACTACAAATAAAACTCCCAACCCAAGCCATAAAGCATACGGGGGAAGGTTTAAGGATGCAAAAAATAGAAAAACAAAGAAACCAGCCACAGTTCCAGCCGTTCCCGGCGCTTTTGGAAAAAAACCGACACCTGCAAACGAGGCCAGAAAGAGGGGGGTGGAAATCATAAATTAGGGAAATTTGGTTGCGGGGGCTGGATTTGAACCAACGACCTTCAGGTTATGAGCCTGACGAGCTACCGGGCTGCTCTACCCCGCGTCAAAAGTATTGAGTTATATTTACTTCATTTATTTTTCAAAAGCAATGGAATTTAAAAAAATAAAAAACTTAAAGGGGATTTTTTGCGGTTTTGGATGAAAATTGGAGACGGAAACAAAAGAAGGGAGGGGCCCCAAAAAAGTATTTGGACCGGCCCCCCATCTTTAGTTCTTATGATGCAGTAATAGGGTATTTATCTCCTTGGCCAGGATTAATGGTAAGAGTTACAGCCACCGCACTTGTCAGGTCCAAAATCCCCTGGGCGACCCAATTTGTAGTCGTATTGCCCAGGTAATTCGTGGTTTTCCAAAGCTGCCATGCGTATGGTAATCCTACGGGTAGGGCTGCAGAACCCGTCCATGCCCATGAAGCAAGGCTAGAGGTAGAAGCGCTTGCAAGATTGGCCGCAGTAATAGCTGTGTTATTGCTATTATTGAGGAGAATGTTAGTCGGCGTTGATTCTGAGGTGTTAAAAAATGGCTGATTTACCCCAGAGCCTCTCCAGCTAGTGTTTGGCTTACCATACTTGATCAAAAGACCTTCTCCAACTTTTGTTACTGATACTGGCGCTTGAAAGGTAACCGCTGCATATTGGACACCAGATACACCACTCCAAAGCCCTGTCGGATTATAATTCAAGGGTCCTAACACAATGCCATTTGTTACGGGGCTAAGCTTCAGGTTATATTTTGTAATTAGGGCGTTCAGGGGCGCTAAAAGGCTTGTAATATTACTACCCGTTGGCAAAGATCCATAGGTTGCCACGGTCACGAAGCCTGAACCTGGGAAGGTCGTTGCCGACATTGCTGATGTATCCAAAGTTGTTGGAAGGGTCAGCTGACCAGTCACATTCAAGCTTCCAGCCGTTCCGTTTCCAGCCGATAACAGCCAGCTGCTTCCTGGGTTAAACGTCAAAGTATTGGCATAAATCGTTCCAAATCCGCCCAGGGTGCCTTTGGTGGCAGGCAAAGGTTCACTTCTATAATAAGGATTGGGGTTTACATAAGGAACAGAACCTACATTGATGGTCCCTTGTGCCCCCGAACTGGGTCCCCACTTGGCAGCCGAATTAGATGATGTCCCACCAATGATGAGTTTGCCACTCGTGATGTTGGTGTTGCCCAACCATTGGCCGTTGTTCGTGTTCAAGACCAAATCCGGCGCCACCTCCGCCCCAAAAAAACCTGTCCCCATTTTAATGAAGCTGGCACTGGAGTCTTTACAGGCAAAATCGTTATCGCCTACTGCTGGTACGGCAATGTTAGAAGGATTCACGATGATCGCTTTCGGTTGGGACATACCATATCCGTAGAAGGAGTAAGCAAGGTTCCCAGAAGCCAAGTACACAGCCCCGCCTGCTGTTGTCGCTGTGTTCCCTGGTCCGGCAAACTGACTGCCCCCTGCCGAAGTAGTATCGCTGTTAAACGCCACACCGGTAAGGGTCACGCCACTTGCTGAATAAATGGCCCCTCCAACGGCGCCAGGCCCTGTAGCCCTGTTCCCCGTAAAGGTCATTGGGCCAGAAGATGTTAGCAACGACTTGACAGACACAGCCCCGCCATTTCCTGCGTTTGAGTTGCCTGCAATGCTAACCTGATAGCCAAAAATGCTCACGTCTGTATTGGCAGCATTAATGAAACCCGCCTGATTTGTACTAGAAAAGCCTGTAACGGTTAGGTTAGAGGGATATAGGGCCATGCTTCCCGCCGCTGAAGAGGTAAAAAGTGACTGAGGATTTGATGGTGTTCCCGCTGTTCCAGGTGATATCGTCGTCCCCCCTAACGCACCCGCAAGGGTAAGCGAGGCTGGGATTGATAATGTGGTTGACACGATTTCAGATTGCGCAGTCCCAGTAAGAAGTATGGAATAGGGGCTTGTTGTGTTGGAAACGGCATTCTGGATGGTGTTGTATGGTCCCCCCGAAACCAGCGGCGTACTTATAGAGGGATTTGAACCCAAAAGTTTCGAAGATCCAAGCTGGTCCTGGTGAATAGGGGACGAAGCAGCAGAAAGGGCAAGAGGAACCGAAGCAGCTGGTGCTGTAACGGTCAAGATAAGCTGATTGGAACCGTCCACACTTTGGCTCGAAAAACTCATGTTACGAATACCCAGTGGATTGAAGACCAGCTGAGAATAGCTTGGCCAATCAACCGTTCCAGTCAAGGACCCATACGTCGCCACCGTATAAGTGCCAGCTGGGATGGTTGCTCCTTCAAGCCCAAAATTAAGAAATCGAATCTTTGTAGGAAGAGTCAGCGCAGCACCTACATTCAAAAGTAGTGGTGTTGTTGACGGAGTACCAAGGCCCAAATGCCAAACGCTGCCAGATAAAAAGTTTACGATGTTGGCATAAATCCGCCCATATCCCCCCAGAGTACCTTCCGATGTAGGTAAAGGATCAGAACTTCCGGTATTAATATGACCTACAGTGATCGTTCCAGTTGCCCCTGAACTGGGTCCCCACTGGGCTGTTGAACCAGCAAAGTATCCAACAAAAAATTGACTAGAATTGATATTGGTATTGCCCAACCATTGGCCGTTGTTCGTTTCAAAGTTCAACTGCCCGGTTCCATTTTTATTGAATGTGGAAGCAGCTACACCGGCGAAATCATTATCCCCTACCATCGCAGGGGTAGAATTGGGACGTATCTCGACAAAATTATTTAATGTGTAATTGAGGTTCCCACCCGCCATGTATAAAGCTCCGCCTGCTGTTGTCGCAGTGTTCCGACTAAACTGAGTATCCGTCAGATTCACGTCGCCACCATATGAATAAATGGCCCCACCAGTACCACCTGGGCTTAAAGCTGTATTCCCGGTAAATGTCACGGCACCAGAAGCAGTTAGGCCATGCTCGGCATAAATGGCCCCTCCGTTGGAATTTGCACCAGAGGCACTGTTCCCAGAAAAGAGCACAGTCGAGGCGCCTGGCGGACTGATGGTTAAACCGTTAGAGGAATGGATGCCCCCCCTATCACGGCTGTATTGCCCGTAAATGTTGCCGTGTTGTTAATCACTATGCTGTTGCTACCAACTGAAATCTGCGTATTAATGGCCCCACCTTCATAGATAGATTGGTTATTTGTAAAGGCGGTTGGGCAGTTAAAGGTTAAGTTTCCATATGTGCCCGTGCAGAAAACACCCCCTCCACCACTGAAAGCCTTGTTGTTTTGAAAAGTGACCGGACCAACACCGTTAAATGTTTGGGTCCCTTCTGTTCTGACAGCCCCACCATAAGAGCTGGAGTTGCCATCAAACGTTACAGGACCACCAGCAGTAACACTTAAGTTTCCAGAACCACCAAGAATGCTTGAATAATGACAATCTTCAGAATAAAAACCCTTAAAGGTTATATTATTAAGCGTCACAGTGAGAGGATTTGATGTATAAAAAAGGCGTAATGGATTTGCAGCTGTAGCTGTCGAACCTGCTAATGCGGGTGATATCGTTGTTCCAGATCCAGACAAGACACCTGTAATAGTCAGCGCAGAGCAAGAGGATAGATCACTTACAAGAGGGACGGTCGTTACTGTCGTCACGTAATTTTGCGGCGGCTGGTAAGTAACGGTCGCCGGTGGCTCTGAAAGGGCTGCAGTTGTGAGTGTTATGGAAGGCGCGGTATCGGGAGAACTTTCTTGGGAAGCTGCGCGAAGGGCATCGTGAAGGCTGTAATAAAGAGCGCTTGGAGTACTAGATAAACTAACAGTAGGGACTTGGGTTTGCAGTGAAAGACCTCTCACAGTGTTACCATTAACTATTGGAACAAATTGTAGGCTGTAAGGTAACAGTAGAGAATTCAAAGTTGTCAAATTACCTAAGTTTGTACAACTTCCAAAACTAGCGACAGGATAATAGGCAACAGCTGAATAAGTCGTCTTAGTTAGGCCCGTCAAATCAAGTGTTGAGGGCAAAGTCAGCGCACCGGTTATGATTAAGGGGTTCGCGGCGGACATCTTCCAGGTACTGCCAAGATTAAACAACAGGTTTGTTGCAGTAAGGGCAGGCGCTGTTGAGAACCCACTGAATGTGACCCCTGAGCCCAGGGCATACGTGGTAACGGTAATGGCCCCAGTTCCCGAAAGTGATCCTCCGCTGTTCAAGGTAAGGGTGTTGGCGTTAATCGTGCCCGACCCGCCCAATGTGGCCGGATTTGTTCCATCACCCACGGTGATGTTGCCTGCCCCTGAACTGGGTCCCCAAACAGCATTAGCCCCGGGGTAAGTGGTACCACTTACGGTGCTATCATGCCCCACAATCATTGTCCCTTCACTAACGACGGTATCCCCCAACCAATTAGAATTGTTCGTATTCAACACCAACGTTCCAGGCCCTGATTTTGTGAATGTGGATGAATTGCTCTCGCAGGCTATATCGTTATTACTAAAGCTTACCGCACTACCACTATTTACAGCATCTGGGTTTACTACAAGGGGATTACTGGAAGGATGAGTAACGCTTACCCTATAGGTAAGATCTTTCCCCTTCATGTACACAGCCCCACCAAGGGCATTGCCGCCAGTTTGGGCAGAAGCATAATTCCCGCTAAAAACGGTATCGGTTAATGCCAAATTACCGTTATCATAATAAATTGCACCGCCCCTGGCAGAACCGGTGCCACCAGTCGCAAAGTTGCCAGTAAAGGTTGCGCCACTTGTAATTGTTAGACTATTTGCTACAGCATAAACAGCCCCGCCCCTACCAATACAATTATTACCCCTAAAAATCAATTGGCTGGTAGGTGATGTACAAGTGAAAGTCGAGACGCTTTGAGGATTCATATAAATGGCTCCCCCAAATCCATTGGCTGACTTATTTTCAAGGGTCAGAGAGCCATTTATGTTAAGATTTAGACCATTATAAGCATCAATCGCCGGGAAAGAATCGCCCTTGTTATTTTGAAAAAGAACAATTCCGATGATATTAAGAGTGCCTGGTAACCCTCCATTAGCAATGGTAAGGACACCTTTTTGCAAGTTCCATTCATGAAAAGTTACATTATTGAGGGTAACGCTAGCACCATTACCAATGTTGAGTAGTCTAGCATCATCATTCGAAGTCGATGATCCAAATGATCCAGGTGATCCTGAAGATTTGATGACCCTAACAGT
This sequence comes from Candidatus Finniella inopinata, assembly GCF_004210305.1. Lineage (NCBI taxonomy): Bacteria > Pseudomonadati > Pseudomonadota > Alphaproteobacteria > Holosporales > Candidatus Paracaedibacteraceae > Candidatus Finniella > Candidatus Finniella inopinata. Next base: position 25,503 of record NZ_SCFB01000007.1, read on the forward strand.
AGATCCATCGGATGCAATGGTAATATCCGTAAAAGAGGAAGAGTCATCTACTTGACTGTTTTCTGCAGTATCATCCCCTGTAAGGACAATGTATGGCCTAGTTGTGGGAGTAAAACTTAGGCCTGTTCTACCACCAGCTGCAGCCTCTGTAAGCGCGTTTGCAATTGTGGCGGGACTAACATTTACATCAAGTTGATTAGAAGTTGAACTATCATACAGTTGCACAGTCGCCCCATACGCCGCCGAAAAAGCTGACAGGCTGACGCCTAATAAAAACACACTGGATTTCATTGTAATTCCCCATAGTAAATAAATCTTTTTTATTGTGATTATGGATAATATTGTTTAATATATTGTTAATGATGGGGGTTTTTGATAATAAAAATACATGGATGGCCAGGCCCTTTGGGCGGACGCGCCATAACGAGGGGCGGCAGGTGCCAGTTTTTCATTCCCGCAAACACTCGAATCTAGAACAATCCAACTGGCCCCAGAATGATACTCTCTGACGACTCTAAAGGCCTCTAAGTCCTAGTTTATATATACCTAAGTATTTTTTTCTGACAGATACTTTCCCAAAACCAGTCTATGTTCAACTCTATCGGGTTCACAAATTCTTTATCACCAGCGCCTTCAACCAATGGAGACATGTAATAAGAGCAGGAATTCGATAAATAATTTTTACTTATATTGTTTTAAATGGAGAAAAGTGTTGAAAAGGTTTTTGTTGCTGCCATGTTTGCTTGCCTGTTTAAGTTCTGTTTGCGTGGGGTTAGACCCGAACGAACTGCCAATCCCCCGCAATAGCGCGGGAGAGCGGAAATTAGCCGATCTTAAGCCGAATGAAATTTGGCAACCTAATGACAAGAATGAATTCGAAAGTTCCTTTGTTCATTGTGCATTCAGAAAAATGATCGAGGAATATCCAGGAGACAATACCGGGAAATTCCTTAAATTCCCGCAGGAAATTCGGTGGCCTGTTTCGTATGAATTTTATAGGCTTCATGAAATTCCAGGTGCAAGGAACATTCTTAATGGCTTAAGTGTCGACGGTATCCTGCCTGGATTTAATACGTGGCGTTTGGATATACAGGGTCACACCGATGATTATGTGAATATTCAGCTGCAATATGGCATTGGAAATGGAAGCAGAGGCGGCGCACTCGCATCGATTAATGTTAGAAAAGGAGTCAGATGGCATCTTTGTCATCTTTATTACGTGTTAGCCACAAGTTATTTAAATAGCCCTCAAACATTTGATGTTGATGATCCTATATTTAGTGAAGGCAAAGAAAGCGCGCGGAAACGACCAAGGTACCAAAAATAAATATCTAGTCATGGAATTTTTTTTAAAGGCGTGGTACAAAGGTTGATTATACAAATTTTAGAAAGGAGTTGAGTTTTCAGTGGAAGTTATCGTTCGTGATAACAATGTCGACCAAGCGTCGCGTGTATTAAAAAAAAGAATGCAGCGGGAAGGAATTTATCGAGAGATGAAGTTGCGTCGGCATTTTGAAAAACCTTCGGAGCGCCGTGCGCGCGAGAAGTCAGAAGCCACCCGTCGTCATCGCAAGTTGATGCGCAAGCGCTTTGATAGAGAAGGGTACTAGTTAATCTAGCCCTCTTTTCGTCCACCGAATACCAAAGAAAAAAAAGCCCGCTGAAATTCAGTGGGCTTTTTTATTGGGTTGAGAGAGTTACTTCTAATCGAAACTGTCATAATATTGTTTTGTTGATTGTATTTGAGCTTTGTTCATTCCTAGCCTTGAGCCAAAGTTTGAATCAATCAGATCATCACAGTCCTTCAACCCCCGAGTCGCCGCAATAAAGCAATGGGCTTTGTGGCTATTGAATAGGTTCTCATGATCGCGGGACTTTAAAAAGCCTGCAGATTTAAATGCCGCATCCAGGTATATTCTGGCCAGGCTTTCAAGGGCATTCTCAACTTTACTAGCAGCAGCTAGTAAGGCTCTTTGGCCGCTCTGGCGTAAAGCTGGGATCATGACGGCCAATTCAGCCGCCGTGGCTTGGCGACGAAGGTCAATACCAATGCGCCCACCGGTGGCTAATGTATCCTCTGCCATCTCCGCAATTGCTTTTAAAACATCTGGAGAAGCATCTTCATTGTCTTTGCTTAAGACCTGAGTACAACGACGAACCAACTTCACAGCGGCGGGCAGGTTATCGTCTCCCATCTCTCTGGCTTTAAGGGTCCAATTATTGTCCGCATGACTATCGTTGAGGCTATGAGCGCGATGGCTGACGGCCAGGTCGAACAAGTCGCCATATTGATTGGCTTTGGCTTGAGTTTTTACAAACGTGTAATCAGGGTTTGAATCCCAGGAATAAGCACTAAAAAGCTTATAACTACTGCCAGACCACGATACCAATTTCTCTTCCCGGCTATTCGTGGTTAATGAAGAAGAAGGAGCACCACCTAAGAAACCAAGGAAGTTAGAAACAAAGGCTTTTTCTTGCTGTTTTACCGTTTTCAGTTCTTTAAGTTGCTGGCGGGCTTTACGTACCTTCCAGAGGCCTTGGACAATTGGGGCATTTTCATTTAGTTTAGCTTCCCATTCTGCCTTTGCAACTTGGAGAGCTTCCGCTTCTTTACGCTTTATTTCTGAAAGACGTTCTGCCTCAATCCGGGCTGTCTCAATCTGTTCTGCCTCTTGCGCTTTTAGTTTTTCCTCAGCTTTGCGTTCATTTTCAACACGAACTCTTTCTTCCGCATCCTTGCGTTCTTGTTCCTCTTTCTGCTGTTTCAGAGTTGCCAATTGCCTGGATAGATTAGACTGCGTCGCTTCTAGGGTTTGTTGAGTAGTTGTTAAATTTTGAAGTGCTGTAAGTTTTTGGCCAAGTGACTTTAATTTATCCCAATGCGCTTGTTTTTTATCCTTAGATAGCCATGCTGCTTCCTTTATCTGTTGGGCTTCTTTAATAGCACTTTGAGTTCTTGTAATAAAATTACCTAATGACGTGGAGTTTGCGTCAGAAAATGCCCTCAAGCTGCTCGCAAGGGAATAGCCACTACTGTTTATTATGTCGCTAATCTCATTAGCGTTGTTTACAATACCTGCGCTCTCAGTCTTAATTTGTTTAATAAAGGCTTGAATTTGATTAGGTAACTTTGATAACTCAGCCGCTTTCAAATCTATTTTCTGCTGTAGCGATGTTTCAGTTTCTGCTGGCTGAGAAGCAGATGACGACCCCATTGCCCCCGTTGCTTGCACAACAAAGCAGGCCGCGAATAAGAAGCTTTTGATAATTTTGTTGTCCATATCTTTTGAATCCTTAAAAAATTGATTTAGGTATTACTTAGTAATTAATGGAAAACAATCAAGCCATATTTACGCAAAGCCGTAATGATTTTTATTCAAGGATATTGCATAACGCAGGCATCAAGGACCGCGCCGTGGGCATTGGTATAGTAACCGGGGCGGTTTCCCACAGTCTTAAAACCGTGTTTTGCATAAAGGCTAATGGCTGCCTGGTTATCCACGGCAACCTCCAGAAAAATGGGAAGGGGCGTATTTTGTTGCAGGGTTTTTAATAAAGTCTCTCCAATGCCCTGCCTTTGAAGGCAGGAGCGTACGGCAAACGTTAAAATCTCGGCTTGGGTGATTTGGTTGCGGGCCAGGATGAAGCCTGCAGGTTGCTCATCGGATACAGCCAGCCACCCCGCCACGGGGCAGGCCGTTTGCTGTTCGCTTAGAAGATTGGCGAAAAATGTTTCGCTCCACGGTTTGTCAAAACATTCCCGGTGGATCTGGGCCAAAAGGGGTGCATGGGCCAAGTGAAGGGGGGACAAACTAGCGTTTTTTAACATAGGCAGGCTGATAATAGTAATAGGGCTTTAAGTCTTGGTAAAGCGGATTGGTTTTCAGATTTTGAAAATTCGCGTCTTCAAACAACTGCAATTGGGTAAGGGCTAGGCTCAAAGGGTGGTCAATAAGATGGGTCTGCAATCCCTCCCCCACCTCAAAATCAGCCATCAGGCGGCAAGCTGGGTTTTGTTGCAGGAACCGATGCAAATCAGGGGCTTTGAAAATCTGGATTTCTGTCGGTATCTCACCATAAACCTGGCCATACCAATCACCACGCCTTGAATCAATCAAAACCAATATCGGCCCTTGGTAAAGTTGGCGTGCGGCATAGCCCAACACGTCAAAATGGGTGGGGGCAAAAATTTGGGCACCGGGAAAGGCCATGGCCAACCCCTGGGCGGTGGCCAAAGTAACCCGAAGACTTGTAAAAGTCCCAGGCCCTCGTGCTGTGATAATCGCATCGATGTCTGGGCTGCCGGCTTGTTGCCAAACCCGCTGGATAAGAGGCACCAAGGCCATGGCCTGACTAACGGTGGGCGTTAACGTAACTGATTCGGCATAGACCCGCTCGTCAGCCTTTAGGGCCACCTGGCATTGGTCATTTTGGGCGTAAAGGGATAGAGTGGTCATCGACGCGTATCATCTACCCCGTGTAGTTGCTTATGTCGAACCGCTCTGGCCAAACGAGGATAATCATCAGCCTCAATCCACTTTTCAAAGTGACCACCATATTTATTCAAAAGGCTAATGGACTTACCACGCTCACCTCCAGGCAAATACTGAACCAATACATACTCACCGTCGCTGGTTTGATAAACAGGGCTTGCTACGTCCGCCCCTTCTTCGCGTTGCATTCTGTCAAATTGGGATTTTGTGACCCACGCATAGATATTATAGTTATTCATTTCGGCGATAATTTGTGGATAGGATGGTGTGCGAAGAGCCCAGTCTGGGTTTGGATCAAATTCTAATTCACCATCATCAAACTTTTGTTTCATGTCATTTTCAACGACCTTTTTAAAATCCTCAATAGGGTATATAAACTGAACAAGTCGATTTTGGGCCTGCAATTTTTGACGTTGAAGATTGATTGTTGCAATTGCGACATTGTGGGCGTTACTTTCCGATACAATGCCTGCCATTCCTAGTTCTGTCTTCCTTTGCTCAATTGCACTATCAATGCGTTTTTCATCTGCTGAAATTGCTTTTATGATTATGTCATATTCAGCAAAAAAACGATCAAGAAGTTCTTTTCTTGCTGTTGCCTCACCTTTTTTATAACGACTTATATCGATATTTTTGTTTTTAGCATACAATTCCAAGTAGGCTTCCCTTTGCTTGAGTATTTCTAACGCTCGGGCCTCTTGCTTCTTTCGAATTTCTTCTTTTTCAATCGCTAAGGTTTTGTCAATATCCAAATCTGCCATCTTCTTTTGATGGTCAGAACGTTTATTTTCAGAGACTGCTAAGGCAAAAGCTTTACTTCCTTCTAATGTTCTTCTCCGCGTTACTAAGGCCTCTTTCAGAAAATCATCTTTAATGTCTGTGTCACTTTTATCTCTAAGCTTTTGCCAATTCCCTAAAACTGCTTTTATATCAGCGCTTCCAGATTGAAGATTGCTATCCGCCATAGCTAAGATTTCTGGTTCACACAGGTTATCAATAATAAGTTCAAGTGCCTCATCACGATTTGCAAATCCAAGGCTAAAGAATCCACATTGCAATCCAGATCCACTAGAGCCAAAGTAGAGAATAAATTTGGGAGGAAGGGCTGTCTCTTGATGCAAAGTGCCTATGTTAAATTTGGGAATGCTGTAGAACATCAATGATTGCCTCATCGCCACCGCATCGATGGCTAGTTTTTGGACTTTAGAAATATTCAGCTGTGCCGTATTGACATCCTGCAACAACTTTTCGTCAATAACACGATCAGTTATCTTTTGTTGAAGCATATCCTTAACAGTATCTCGCACATATTCACTCTTTAAATTTCGGCTATTCATTTCGTATTTAAACAGCCTAATCAAATCCTCTGGTGTCCTCGCGATATTATAAAGATAGTTTTGAATGGCACTGACTAACGCCAACAAAACAGCCTCGCTTTGAGCGGATTGAGTTGTCCCTTGGTAATCGAAAACTGTGGGGTCATTCCATGCCAATCCTTCTTTCTTTGCATCGGATGAACTCTGTTTAGTCTCAAACATGCGGTATTTTTCAACGGCAATCAGAGCCTCTATGGTTCCTGCCGGCATATGACTTAGATCAGAAAAATCGATTTTCTTTAAGATTTCACGAATCGCCTCGGCACTCTGATAAGCTCTTTGGGGAATGACTGTTTCTTTTAGGATGTTGGTCAAATTTATTAAAGCGTCTGGCTTGGCAGCTAAGTCTGTAGTTTGGTCAATTGCAGCTTGAGTCAAAGCCAATGGGACCACTAGGCTTTTAGATTTTTCAGTTAAAAAATCTATAATATCTTTTGGATTGCTCTTTTTTAATGGGTTTTTAGCACCTTTCAAAGTATCGAGTTCTCTTCCAAACGCGACGACTTCGTCCTTAACACGCTGTTCAATTTGCTTTTGAATCGCCGCATTATAAACATTCCCGCCAGCACCTGCCCCTAACGCCCCTAAAATAATTCTTTTCACCTCATCCAAGTGCTGTTGTTCATGAGCCTTAGCCGCGACAGCCAATGATTTTAGTTTCTCAGCTAAACTTGCCTCAGTTAACGGCTCTGCCTTTTCTGGCAAATTCTGATGTGCTTTCAAAAACCTTGTGCCTTCCTGCAAAGCATCAATCATCCAACGACGCTCGCGGTCATTGGCTGGCGTCTCGCTAATGCCTCCAACACCTTCGCCTTTGCTGACTAATCCAAACAACGTATCCGCTATATTTTTGGCCCTTGTTGGGTCTGACTCCCTCTTAAGATCATGGGCCAGGAAATTTGCGGCTTGAACGGCCAGATTAACCTGGTTCCCATCAATTTTATACTTATCGGACGCCATCTTCAGGGCGCCATTAAGAATGTCTTTTTTAAACTCAGCCCACACCCCACTAATGCTGGCCGACAACGTCCCAACAATCAAAAGAGCATATTTACTAAAATTTAACACAAAACCATCCTTAACATTATTTAACCTTCTTTTCATTTATAACAATATATCACATACTGTAAACAAGAAGTTAATTATAGGCACATATTCATTCACCGTCGCACCCGAATGTCTTTATGAAGATCAATCGAGAAAATCAACCCCTGGCTAACCAACAGGGTTATCAGGGCCGTCCCTCCATAGGAAATAAAAGGCAACGGAATCCCCACCACCGGCAAGAAACCCATCACCATCGCCATATTAATAAAGGCATACAGGAAAAAGGTGGTGGTCAGGCCAATCGCCACCAATCGGCCAAATTGAGTCCGGGCGTTTAAGGCGACGTTAAAGTTAAACGCAATCAACAGGGCATATAACACAACCAAAATAATCGCCCCGACCAACCCGAATTCTTCGCTGTACATCGTAAAGATAAAGTCGGTCTGCTTTTCGGGCAGAAAATTCAGATGGCTTTGACTTCCCTGTAAAAACCCTTTGCCGAAAACGCCCCCTGACCCTAGGGCAATTTTCGATTGCGTCACGTGATACCCACTTTTCATAGGATCACTTTCGGGATTTAAGAATGTTAAAATGCGCTGTTGTTGATAGGTGTGCAAAAACGACCATAAAACGGGGATGCACGAGAGAGTCACGCCTGCCGCCACCGCGAACTTCCAAATTTTAACGCCAACGACAAAAAACAAAGCAGCACTGCTTAAAACCAGCAAAAGGGCCGTCCCCAGATCGGGCTGGCGCATCACCAATAAAGTCGGAAACAAAATCATTAGACCAGGCACCACAAGGGCTCTTAAGTGCGCCACATCTGCCAATGAACATCCGTGAAAATACCGCGCCAAGGCCAACACCAACCCCACCCGCATCAATTCCGATGGTTGCAAGCTAAACGCGTACAAGTCGATCCACCGTTGCGCCCCCATCCCTACAAACCCAAGGGTTTCAACGGCCACCAACAAGATAAGCGCAACAACATACAATGTATAGGCGCAGGCGAACCAATAACGGCTGTCCGTGATGGCCACCCCCATCATCAGAATGCACCCCACCCCAAATCGCCACGCCTGTTTAGTCACCCACGGATGCAAGCTGCCGTTCGCGGCCGAATACAGCATCAGCAAGCCAATCGCGACCAGGGTGCAAATCAATATTAAGGGAAAACGGCTAAGGTGCTTTAAAAGGGAAAAACGAATCATTTATACAACTAATGTTTGGGCTGCCAGCAAAATATCACGGGCCAAGGGGGCGGCTGCCTTAGCGCCACTCCCGCCATGTTCCACCACCACTGTAACAGCAAATCGTGGATGATCAACAGGGGCATAGCCGACGAATAACGCGTGTTCTTTCAGATGATAAGGGCGATCATTATGGGTATAGTTGTCGCGATTTTGCTGGGTGATTCTGACAACCTGTGTGCTGCCCGTTTTACCTGCCATTTGTTTTGCAGGATCCTCGATACGCGCCCTATAGGCATTGCCACGCGGTTCATTTACAGCGCCGCGCATACCTGCCTTAATAAGGTTTTGAAAATCTTTTGAATATGGCAAGGGCGTTGCACCCATCAGAGGCGCGTTCTTCAAAAGATGCGGCTGTATGGGGCACAGACCGTTGGCCAGCATCGCCGTCATTTTTGCCAATTGAATCGGCGTTGCCAAAATAGCCCCCTGCCCGATCGATATATTAATCGTCTCGCCCGGTGTCCAAACTTGTTTTTTGATCAACCGTTTCCAGCTTTTATTGGGGACAAGGCCGGCCTTTTCTGATGTCAATTCAATGCCAGTTGCGACCCCCAAACCAAATTCCCTTGCCGTCTCGGCCATGGCATCGATACCCAACGTCGTTGCCAGGTTATAAAAATAAACATCGCAAGATTGACTAAGCGCTGGTTCAAGCGTCATATGTCCATGGCCGCCCGTGCGCCAATTCCAACAATGGAATCGATGGTCATAAAAATCATAATGGCCCGGGCAATGAAACGATGTTTGAGAATTAACTACACCCTTTTTCAAGGCAGCCAGCGCCACAATCATTTTAAAGGTAGATCCGGGCGAATACTGGCCGCTGATGACTTTGTTGTTCATAGGCAGATGGGGGTTTTCGTTAAGGTCTTTCCAAGGGGTTTTCCCAATGCCACCAATGAACAAATTCGCATCAAAAGTCGGGTGAGAAACCAGGGCCAAAACAGCCCCCGTCCACACGTCTAAAACCACGGCACAGGCACTTTGGGCCCGTTGCAAAATATCCCCCACAGCCTTTTGTAACGGGAAATCCAGGGTCAGGTGCAGATCTTGCCCTTTCACACTTTCCACCGTCTCCAAAACCCGAACTACCCGCTGGCTTGCGTTCACCTCTAACCGTTTTAATCCGGGCTGACCCCGCATACGATCATCCTCATGTTTCTCAAGACCCGTCTTTCCCACTTTAAAACCAGGAATCTCCAGCTGATCATTGGCAGCCGCCTCCTTTTCCGTGACGGCGCCCACATACCCCACCACATGGGCTGTTTGCTGGGGGTGCGGGTAAAAACGGCTTTGGCTTTTTTCAATCAAAATCCCCGACAGGTCCGGTGCATGAAGCTCAAGCGTCGCCAACTCATCCCAGCTAAGATTTTCTTTCAACAACAGGGCAAAAGCCTTGCGCTGTTTCTTAAGCTGTCCTGTCACGCGCTCCAGCGTTGGGGCGTCAATGTCGATCAGCGACTTTAAACTTTCCAACAAACTTTGAACCTCTTTCGCCTTTGATAAATTCAAAAGGCAGCCATAGGTTGTGTGATTGCCCGCCAAAAGAACGCCAGACCGGTCAAAAATTTCCCCCCTTGCCGGCAGCAAATCAAGGGACTGGATGCGGTTTTTATCCGATAACAATTGGTAATGCTGGCTATTCACGACCTGCAACACATACAGGCGTCCAATCAAGCCAAGCGCCAGCCCGCCCTGAATGCCCCCCAAAATCAGGCTTCGGCGCGTAAACAGCTGTTGTTGTTCTTTATCTTTCATGAAGTCACTTTATAGATTTTATAAATGCTTTTCCATGGAAGAAGGAGCAAGGCTAGGCGGGAAAATGTTAAAGCTTTTGGGAAAATTTTATGCAATATACTGGTAATACTCTATTCACGGGTATTGGTTAATCACAAGATATTTGAATTAATGAATATTGAATATATTAGATGCATTCTATACATAAGTTTGATAGCCTGAGACTCTAATGATTGACTCCCAAGGTGTCCCTTCTAAGCTGGGCACTTCTAAAAACCTGATTTTAGGCGCATCGCTCCCGAAAGTAGGTTTTTCGAGGTATCCAACGCCCGCGTTTTTTCCTTTGTACCCCTTAGGTATTGCGCGTGGTTGTTTCGGCTCAAGTATCTGCCCAACAGGGGTTAATCATTTTTATTGTAATCAACAGATTTTTTAAAAAGGTTTAACCAACATGAGCAAATCTCGTTTCAAAAACTTTTCTATCCTGGGCATTTTAGGATTGATGAGCATAACATTCAGCACACAAACATTTTCAGAAGAAGATTCTTCTTCCAGTTCCTCTTGGGGGAGTGGTATTCGAAGGGGCGCCCAAGCAGCATTTGGAGCAGTTGGAGCAGGAGAGGTTTCGAATGACCAATTAAATTGCTGCTTAGCCAACGTCGTAGACCGACAAACACGCCAGTTTGTAGTGGCATATGGACCAAAGGGGTTGGGGAAATATTTGGGAACGCTTTTGACGGCGAATTTTCTGAAACCAATCTTTATACCTGATGAAAAGATACGAACTGCCGCTGAAAAACTCACCAATTTCAACAACCTATTAAACCACAGCATTCAAGATATTTCATCCGACCTTGAAGCCAGACTGCCTACCCGAACGTCGCAGGAATGTTACAGGTATGTGTTAAGGGGAGAATTCGTTGATGACCTGGTTTATAAATATTATTTCGCAAGAATTTTAGGATCCTATGTAGGTGGTCTTGTCCAAGATAGTGATTTTGCAGGACGCTTGGATTTGACTCGTTTGCCTATTCAGTTAGCTGGGATGCAATCGATTGGAAATCATATGGATTTTGGTCATGAAGGCCGTGCCATTTATGAATCTTTTACAAGATGGCAAGATCAGCGTATTTTATTTTGTCGTATTGGATGGTTTTTTGAAGGTGAATCTTCCCCCTATTTGAAATATTTAGCGCAAGCACCAATCCTTTACTGCCGTATCACCGGCATTGAGGGATCAGCCCGGAAGATTCAAGAAGATTTTGGAATTGTCATAAATAGAGGAGCCGCTGCACAAAATTTAGCAACCACGGCCGCAACACAAGGACTCAGCCTTCAAACTGTTGTAAGCAGCCTTAGATTCGCAAAAGCAACTTGCACCGCCAAGCAAAGCCTTGAGGCAGCTCCAGCACATATTGCTGAATTAGCGACACGTGTTGAACGATACGTTGTCAACCCCCCCTGCTGGGTTGGCGTTTCATAAAGAACTATGGGGTGGTTGCTAGTGCCTGTGCCTTCTTGGACGTTGTAACCTCCCTTTTTAGTGAAGATGTTCACCAACCTAGTTGGTCAATGAGACTAGGCTGTGCCTTTATGATGACTACCGCCGAGGAAATTATCCAGAATACGAGTATTGTGCCTTTTCTACGCCAAACACTTACTGCTTAGTACTTGGGTGTGTGATGGTGGTGTCATCATGAAGGGTTTTTGTGCAGGAACCAGATGAACGATCTTCGAATATACTAAGGGCATTTCATCTGAAACGAATGCCCCTGGTCATCACGAACAACCAAAGCAAGCATAGCATCGTGAAAAATATATGGATTACGGCCAAGAAGAAGCCCCGCGATGTCAATTTAATGGTTGTTTTTAGGGCGGGAGAATCAAAATAGTATCTACGCTACAAAGGCATAAGAGAAAATAAAGTTCCTAAATGGATTAAGCCGCTTGCTTCAAGAAACCACTTTTATAGGAAACAAAACTGCTTGGATTATTAGCTTCTTCCAATTTTTGAAAATGCCTAACCCCCCACCAATAGGCCAAAGATACCGGCATTCCTATGAACCAAACGCCATAGTATCCAAACCAATCCGTCAAATATACAAGGCCAAAGGCAGAAAGAACGTGCATGACTGCCCTTGAAAGCGCGTAGTTGAAAGTTATAAATGTGAACCTTCTGCCCACGTGAATCTTTTTTATAAAGATCGAATCGCCTGGTGCGCAGCCTCCTCTTGCCATGGAAAGAAGCAACTGCAAAAAAAGAACATGGTAGGGGGATGTAGCAAAAGCGAGACAAAGTGGAATTATTGCGAATGTTACGACAGCTAAGAAAGCCCTAACATTTAAAATAGCTAGAGGATGAATGAAGGTAACAAGCCAAATGGCCACGATGTTCAATATTACAGCAACGATTGAAAGCATGAAGTTGTGAGCAATGATGTCAGCGGGAGAATAGCCAAAGCTTTTTAAGGTGGCGTTGAAATATATAAAGGTTACATAAAAAATCATGGCATAAGAACATTCCACAAAGAAATAGGCTGCCATGGTCTTGAAAGGAGTCTGCTTCCCTTTAGCGTAGTCATTTGCCTTGCTAATCAATTCTTCCTTACGCAAGGGATCTTTTATCCTCGATTCTATCTCGTTTTTTCTTCTTCTTTTGTAATCCGCAAATTCGGGTGTTTCTCTTAGACGTGTGCGAGCAAGGGAACCGATAACAGCAATTGTAGCCCCTCCCCAAAAAGCTAGCCTCCAGTTAAAGTCGAAATGAGTTACCAGAGACGCCACCCCAAGGGCGCTCATAGATCCAAGAGAAGAGGCTAAAACGATTAAAGAAACCACCGGATATTGAAAGGGCGCTTTTGTAATTTCAGTTAAGTAAATATACGCCCCATTAATTTCGCCCATGGAAGATAGCCCTTGAACAATTCGGCATCCTGTGATGATCCAGGTGGCTGCAATTCCAGCCTGAGCGTATGTGGGAACGTTTGCCATTATTAAACAAGATAAAGACATGATGCTGGTTGTTATAATAACTGTCGACTTTCGCCCAATTCGGTCTCCTAAGTACCCAAATATAAGGGCACCAAAAGGCCTTAAAATATACGTTGAACAAAAAGCAAAGGCAGCGACTAAAGAAGCTGTGTGAGGATCGGTTTTGGGGAAAAACAGTTCATTTAGCAAGACCGCCATATGGACATACAGCATGAGGTCAAAGTATTCGAGGAACGTCCCAACCTGCAGAAGCCCAATGGCTTCCTTTTGCTCACGATTCAGCGATTTAAAAATGGCCATTATTTATTCTCCAACGAAGACAATGTCATGCTTAGGCTGGACGAATCTAATAAGCTAAAGGTGAAAATCACTGCAACGGTTAGTAAGAAAAGTGGAGAAAAAACGATATTTGACATGCAGAAAGCCTCAGAATTTAAAGAGAAATGCTTTACGAAGTTAATAAACCTAAGGGCCCGAAAAAACGATAAGTAATTTTTAATTATTTCGCATTAGATGCGAATCAGGGGAAGATATGACTTACTTTCGTGGGTGGGCGTTTTTGTAAGCCTTCATCAAATAGTCTTGGTTGATATCGGTATAGATCTGGGTTGTTGATAAAGAGGCGTGCCCCAACAGTTCTTGAATGCCCCTTAAATCACTGGATGATTCCATCAAATGGGTCGCACAGCTGTGGCGCAGAGCATGGGGCGTTGCCCAATCGGGTAAACCTACAAGGTGTCGATATGAGCGCATTTGCAAGTCGGCAATGCCCGTCGTCAAGCGCTTCCCTTTTACCCCTAGGAACAAAGGCGTTTCTTCTGTAAAGACAAAAGGGCACAGATGACAATAATGCAGCAATTCCTTCTTCGCTTTTTCAAGAAAGGGGACTTTGCGAAATTTCTCTCCCTTGCCGTGAATAACCAGGTAATCGGTTCTGCTCACATCTTTGTAATGCAACCCCAGGGCCTCGCTAATGCGCAAACCGGCACTGTAAAGCAGGGTAAATAAGGCTTTATCGCGTTGCCCTACCCAGTCTTTATCTGAAACCTGATGGATATGATCCAACAAATCCATGACTTGTTGGATGGACAAAGGTCGTGGCAACGTTTTTTTAAGACGGGGTGATTTCAACGTTAATAAAGGATGGGTTTCTAAAAGGTTTTCTTGCTGCAAGTACGTAAAAAAACTTTTCACGCCTGACAAACTGCGTGCCGTTGACCGATTGTGAAAGTTTTGATGATGCCTGTCGGCCAACCATGCTCGAAGGTCCATTATTTTTAAGCTTTTCAACAGCTCCAAAGTTAGCGGCTCGCCCAAATGATTTTGGAAAAACATTGAAAACTGCTGCCAGTCTTGTTGATAGGCTGTCAAGGTATGGCGTGATACAGCTTGGCCTGACTTTAGGTTCAAAAGCCATTGTTGGTAGAGAAAGGGGAGGTCCATAACAAGCCCCTTTACTTTAAGCCTTCAATATCTTTTCGACTAAGATTGGTGATAGACACAATCGTATCTATATCCATGCCCGAGTTAAGAAGCTTTTTGGCAATGGCTAATTGGGCTTTCTTTTCACCCTCGGCTCTATCCTTCTCCATCCCCTCATCATATTTTTGATCCATGGAGGCGATATAGCAGCCTTCGTATTTCTCGGTCTGCTCGTACGTGCGCAGTTCTTCTTCGTTCCAAGAAAAGCGGTTCAACTCCTCATAGGCCCGATAGAGTGTGTTGGTGTTTTTCAGCAAATGCTCCACATCTTTTTCAGGCGTATCTTCCCCATGCTTAAAGAAATAAACCCATTTCTCGATCTTGGTGGTGGACTCCTCAAGGCTTTTATCCAGCTTGGGCAATTCCAAAAAGGTGAAAGAAAAATCCTTCAGGTCATGTTCATGGCTGACCTTGTCCAAAATAATGTGGTCGGACTTATAGGCCTGTTTATCGGGGAACATCACGAAATCAGCAATCGCCAAAAAGATAACTTCTTTTAAGTCATGATACTTTCCGTTAATGGGCAACTGGGCACTGTAAGCTTTGGCCGCATAATACTGGGCACGCTTTTCAAAGCCCCGCTCTTTGGCGACCTGCATCTCCACGATATAGGTATTGCCTTTCTCGTCCTGACACAAAACATCGACGATACTGGTCTTCAGGGCGGCAATCTCGGGGTCTTGGACCGTCTTTAAAAACGTCACCTCTGTGATCGGCTCCCCGCCTTTAAACGTGATCATGTCGTTCAGGAAATCGATCAGAATATCCTTATTCCGTTCGGTACCAAAGATGCGTCTGAAGGCGACATCGTTTTTGGGGTCTAAGAATTTGGTTAGCATAAGCTTTATTCTTTGTTTAATTAGCCAGATGTCCACTGTACATTTTGTACTGTAACATACTTTCTTAACTTTATTGAAAAAGTTTGTTTGCCACATTCACATCCTTCGTAATTTCCCTTCTGACGATAGTGTGCTATTTTATGACCTAAGAACAAGATTTTCAGGTGATATTATGTCAGTTAAACGGTTCTATAAGTTCATCGCTATTTTTGCCGTTAGTATGGGTTTGGGATTTCTAGCCTATAACAACGTCGCCACAAAAAATCCGCATTATGAATCAACCCCTTTCTCACACAAAGGCCAGGCGACCGATTCTTTTGTTCGGCTTTTGGGGTTGGCGGGCATTCGCATTCAAAATGATCCTCTGGCCCCAGATGCCAATTGGCCAGCGGCTAAGCTGACTTTACCTTCACGATCGTTAGAAGAAATCAACAAGGCTATTCAGGGTAAGAAAGACCCTGTTATAACCTGGATAATTCCAGGTAAAAGGTGGCAAACAAATGGCCTTGGTTATCTGACTCTTACCCCTGAACAGGCTATGGCCATTCTTGATTTCATTTTGAAAGACTTAAAATTTGACCAAGCTATGAAACCCCAACAAACGGAATATGCCGGCATTTTATTCTTAGGTAGTTCATTAGAAGATGTGCGAGATCGCCTAAAATTCTTAAACACTTGCCTCGAACAACGCAAGTATGTCTTCAACAAAGTCTACATACTGACGGGAACGCGCGCCCTTGACCTTTCAATAGGTGAAACACCAGAAAGCCTTTTGGATCCAAAGGGATCTATCGCTGTCAGGTCTGACTGGAAAAAACCCGCGGGAGAGCTTCCCACTGACGAAGGGCCCATGATCCAATGGGTTTTTGACCAGTCGCGATCAGATGCAATTGCCAAAGATCAAGTGGAGCTTGTCTATGCAGGCATAGATAAAGATCGAAAGCGGGCCACCACAAAAACCACGGCCGAGGAATGGTTGAAGACTAACCCTAAAGACGGTTTGTACTTGGCTGTTTCAATTCAGCCGTTTAACATTTACCAAAAATTGGTGCTTGAAGATGCTTTGTTACAAAACAAACGGCCTGGTATTCGCATAGAAGTAATCGGTGATGCCCCCGCTGAGCGCAGCTATGGCCTTAGAAGGACTAACCCCGATCATCTTAATAAATATGCAGCGATTGCGTTGGATAACATTGCAAGAATTTGCTATGAACTGGTGGCTATTCAGAATTTGTAGAATGAATGCAGTTTTTGAAAGGGGAGTTTGGGACTAATAAAACAGCTTAGTTTTAAGCTGTTTTTATTATAATTTAGTCTTCTTAGCTGACGCTTTGAATATTAACGGCAGCGGCTTTGCCACGGCTGTTTTCTATGTCATAGCTGACTTTTTGTCCTTCGTTCAGATTCGAAAGACCTGATTTTTCTAATGCGCTCATGTGAACGAACACATCGTTGGTTTTATCATCGGGTTGAATGAACCCATAGCCTTTTTCGGGGCTATACCATTTTACTGTACCTACTGCCATATTTTAATTTCTCTATCTTTAGTGTCATTGTTTTGTATCATCTAAAAGGAACACTTCTGTTCCTTAGATAACTGGATTAGATTACAGAAACGAAACAAATGCAAACAATAAAAAATATAAAACAGATTTTTTTAAAATTCATCGCCAGGATTTTATGGCCATTTCTGCATTTGATGCCTCTCAAAATCAAAGGGTCCCTGTCATGGTGATCCCCTGAAGGGGGTGGGGCCATCCAGAGATTTTTCTGGATGGGGGCCCGGCTGTCATAAGTTTCTTATTTCTCCCCAGGGGTGATTTGGTGGGTTACGTTCAAAAAAGCGCCCACATAGCCAGACAAGTTTAACTGGCCCTGGGCTACCCAATTATTGCCACGCTGCGCCGCATTAGTTGGATATGCTGGGGTGTTTCCATATGTATGTGTCCATAACTGCCAGGCGCAAGGCAGCCCAGAAATGGGCAATGCAACTGACCCCGTCCAAGACCAGGGCGTAACAGATTCATTGCTCACAGCATTGATGGTGCCATCATTGGCGTCGTTTCTTGAAAGAACTTGTTGCTTACGGTTATTCAAGACAACAGAGGTTGGTGTTCCAGAGGAGAAAAAGTTGCCCGCTTCACCTGACGCAGCGGGACCTTCTAGGCCATACCACACCACCAGCCCCTCTCCATACGTTGTAATCGCCCGTCCATTGTAAAATCCAGGCACCTCGAACGTGACCAACACATTTTGGGCGAGAGGAGAGCCGAGATAGACCCCTGGAGGGAGTTCCTTTAGGGTTAGAGAAAAAGGCGGATTAGAAGATTCTGTAAGAGTCACGTTATACTTTGCCAGTTTGGCGTTCAGGGTATCTAAACTACCAGATAAAGAGTTTCCATACCCTGTCGCCACTGTATAGCCATAAGGTGGGAAGCCTGATCCCACAAGTCCGTCAATTTCAATATTCGCCGGAAGGGTCAGGTAAGCCCCGCCTCCCCGCAGAGTCAAAATGCCACAGGGTGGTGTGGTGCCAGCAGGGTTAATACCGATAAGCCACGTTCCACCCGATAAGTTTATCGTTGTGGCATAAATCGTTCCATATCCCCCTAGGGTGCCACTGTTCGAATTAATATAGGGGGTTTCTGTCGTGGTAGAGCTTCCCCATTGTGCATGGGGATGGTTACTATCACCAATAATAAACCTGCCCGCATTGACGGTTGTATTACCCACCCAATTAAGGTTGTTTGTATTCAACGTTAACGTCCCTGTGCCGCTTTTGGTGAACATGGCATCAGAAACACCGGCGATGTCGTTATCTCCTGCTGCGCTCGTAGCAGGAGATGTAGGACCCAGGGTGACAGAAGTCGTCACGTTGTAGGTGAGGGTCTTGCTGGCACCCTCCATATACACAGCCCCACCTGATGTTTTGGCTGTGTTATTCGCAAAATGCGTATCGGTCAACGTCACATTGCTGCCAGCGTAAATTCCTCCTCCATAAACACTTGAACTGTTCCCTGTAAAGGTCGCAAGTCCAGAAATAGTCATCGTTGAATTGTTGTTATTATTAAAAATAGCTCCTCCAGAAGCACTTGAACTGTTACCTGTAAAGGCCACAGGTCCAGAAATTGCCTCCATTTTACCAAAAATGGCTCCTCCTGATCCTATGGCACTGTTGCGCGTAAAGGTCACAGGGCCCGAGACATTAAGTGTGATGGTGCCATTGCCGCTGGCATATAAAACGCCTCCACCTACAGAATCATTCCTAAACCCACTAAAGGTCAGATTAGACAGATTAAGGGTCAATGGGTTGTCATTTGGATTGGTAAAAAGGGAAGAGGTGAGACTAGCTGCCGGGATGATCGTCCTGATGGCACCAGAGCTTCCTATAATACTAAGCGAGGTTATGGTGGATGGTACGGTGGTTCCTATTGTTTCCGTGTCATCCCCTGAAAGAGTGAGGACGGGGGTTGTTGTGGAATGAGCAGCTACACCCGTCGTAAGGGCTTCATTGATGCTAGGATATGGTCCATAAGTGGTTCCGCCAGCGGTAGTTTGCAAACCGACCACATTCCCATACGCACACGACATAGCCGACAGGCTGACCCCCAACAAAAACACACAGGAACGCATAATAAAAACCCTTTACATACAACCATCAAACTTATGAATGATAATACTATTTGTTTATTAATTTATTGTTAATGGTGTAGTTTTTTAATTTGCTATTTAGCGTTATATTTGAATCAAATACATGGATGACTACACCCTCTGCGAGGGTTCGCCATGACCGAAGCCGCTAGGGGGTCCCGCATGACGAAGTATCATGACAATAGGGGGTCTTTATGGAGAAGACTGATTAATCGTAAATGTCCCGTCGATGGCCAATTTTCACTGCTTCCCCCTCATAATCTTTGCTTTGGACTTAGGGTTGGGTTCTTGGATAATTTTATCAAAATAATGAAGGATGCGGCTTTGCAGAGCAGGCTCCAAGCGTTGAAATTGACGGTCGGCTGTTTTGTTAAAGATCAGGCGCCACTGTTTACTCAACGCCATACCGTTCTTTCATTTCCTCAAGCGTGTAACCTTGCTTGCCGGATCTTAAATACTCTTCATAGGAAGCAATGGCTTCCGCATAATCTTCTTCCTCACCCAAGAATTTTTCCAAAGCCTTTGTTACATAAAAACTTTTTGACCGATGAGTTTTTGTGGAAAGGTTGTTTAGACGTTCTTCCAAGGCTTTAGAGAGTCTTACGGCTAACATGAGAAGCATCCTTTTAAAGGGTTATGTTAGCAAGTATAACATGTATTACAGCCTAGTCAAGTTTTGTGGTCATTCCCACCAAGGCAGGAAAGAGGGACACAGGGGGGATAGTCGCGCCCCAGGAAGGGGCGCGCATGGTTGGTGCGCAGCTTAGTTAACTGTCCGTTTTTGTTGCTCTTCGAACAGACGGGCAAAATCAACAGGATCCAGCATCAAGGGCGGGAAGCCACCATTTCGGGTCGCATCAGCAATTAAGTGGCGTGCAAAAGGGAACAGCATCGCCGGGCAGTGAATCATTAGCAAGGGTCCCACATGTTCCTCTGGCACATCGCCTATGCTGACCAGGGCGGCATAACTGATTTCTGTCAGAAAGAATTGTTGTTCTTCGCGTTTGGCGTTGGCCGTTATATTCAAAACAACTTCAAATGACTTCTCGCCCACAGGTTGAGCATTCACCTGAATATCAATCGCAATTTGGGGTTGCTTATCGCTGGGTTCACCACCAAAAACGGCCAAAGGGTTGGGGTTTTCAAAGGAAAAGTCTTTTACATATTGCCCATGAATCATCAGAGGCGGAAGGGGTGGGGTTGTTGTTTGTTCGTTTTCGTTTGCCATTATCATTCTCCGTAAAAAGTTTCTTAAATTTTAGCAATCATCTTGTCCATGCGTCTATATCTATTTCTAAAACGAATCAGCTTGTCTAAAAAGAATACGTCATTTATGAAAAAATGGATACAGATCCATCGTGACAACAGGGGGCGTTCCCAAAACAAGCTGGGCAGCCTGCAGAACCTGCTCGTCCGTAACGGCCTGAATGGACTCTGCCCACCCTTCAATCTCTTCTATGGTTAAGCCAACAGACAAATTACCAAAAACATGCAAACTATTCATGTTGCCGTCTTTCATAAACGCAAGTTGGGCCAGGATGTCTCGTTTGGCCTTTTTGATCTCGTCTGCCGATACCTTCACAAGCAGTTTTTCCAGATATTCCTTCAAGGCTGCCTTAAATGTCGCCACATCCATATTCGGCGCCAAAGTCCCAGAAATACTAAAAGGACGAGTATCATAACTGTCAGATTCATAGGTGGCGGAAAGGCTTAGGGCCAGCTTTTTGTCTTCAACAAATGTTTTATAAAAATCAGTGGTGCTGTTCCCCCCTAACAGTTGTCCCAAAATGATCAAGGGGTAATAATGCTGAGCGGCGTCTTTTGATCGATGGTTGGGCGCCTCGTAAAACCAATTCAGCAGAATCAAAGAATTACGTGGGTTTTTTTGTTCAATATGTTGGGTGATGCCTTGATGCGGGGGTTCCGCTATCCGTTGGCGTTCTGGCACGGGCCGTGACTTCAATCCGCCAAAATACTTTTCAACCATGGGCAGCGCCTGTTCCAAGGTTGTCTTGCCGGCAATAATTAAAACCGCATTATTGGGCACATACCATTGCTGGTAATGATTGCGAGTCGCTTGATAAGTATAGTTTTGAATGTGATAGGGGTGACCAATGGGCGGGACGCCATAGGGGTGATACCAGCGAAGTGCGCGCAGCAAGGTCTCGTAAGCTTGTCCAAAAGGGTGGTTTTCCAGGCGCATTCTGCGTTCTTCCATCACCACTTCTTTTTCGGAAATTACCTCTTGCACTGAAAAGGCCAGGTTTTCCATGCGATCCGCCTCTAGCCTTAAAATAAGGTCCAGGTGCTCAACCGCAATCGATGTTTCGTACAACGTGTAATCAAAACTTGTGGCTGCATTTGTGTTTCCGCCATATTCCAAAATTGTTTTTTTGAACTGGGAGCTGGGAATCGAGGTCGTCCCTTTAAACATCATATGTTCAAGGAAGTGTGAAATGCCAATCAAAGGTAAGGGATCATCAGCCGTCCCCACCTTATAAAGAACACCTACACTGACGATTGGGGCCATGGTGTTAGGAACTACAATCACTTGCAATCCATTCGCCAGTGTTTTTGTTTGAGGGTTAAAAATTCCGCCCATAGCGTTTCCGATCATCATGAAAAAAATGAAACTAAGTTGCGCAAAAGTGTTTTTCATCGTTTGCTACCAACTTCTTGATATTTGCCAATCGTGACAAAGGCTAATTCATGGGGTTTAATTTGTTCCGTGATGACGCGATTGATCTCTTCAACCGTTAGATTTTGAATGCGAAGGTTGCGTTGGTTAAGGTCATGCAGACTTAGCTGACGTTGTCGGTACCATAACAATACAGAAACAATCTCAAGGGTTGATCCAAAGTTCAAGGCATACGCCCCTATAGCGTTCTTTTTATGGAAATCCAATTCTTCCTGGGTAACGCCCCCGGCAACCAACTTGTCCCACTCTTTTTTGATAATTTGAATGGTCTCAGCAACAGTCTCGGTCTTTGTAGCCGTGATACCCGTCAACACATCATTTAAATCATTATTGGAAAGATTTGTTGCGCAGAAATAAGCCAGGCCCCGTTTTTCACGGACTTCATGCCAAAGGCGTGATTCAAAGGCGTTGCTTAAAATGCGATTAATCATAAAAAAGGCATAGAAATCAGGGTGATTGACGCTTACACCCTTTTGCAGGAAATAGATAACCGTTTGAGGGATATCCATCTCTACATTAAGGTTGCCCCCAAGATTTTGATAAGGAAGGCGATCAGGAGTGGTTTGTTTGATTTGGTTGCTGAGGCTGGAGACAAAGGGATCAACCAAATCGCTTAAATCGCCTGATGAAATATCACCAGCCGCCACAATTTGCACAGTAGACTGGGTCAAATGACCCGCCATATAGTCGCGCAGGTGATGCGCTGTGATGGTTGGAATGTTTTTGATGCATTCGGCCGTTCTGGGGTTATAAGGGTGGACATCACCCAAAACAAATCCGTGCAAAGCCTCCAGGCCAACAGGCTTGGGGTCGTTCAAAGATTGTTCTAAACTGGCGCCGACTTGCTGTTTGACGCGCTTCATATCTTCATCTTCAAAGCGTGGAGCCGTCATCATAAGCTGCACCAACTGAAAGGCTTCTTTTACGTTTTCCTTTATGGTGCGGAAGGTGATCACTAGATTGTCATGGTTGGCTGAGATTCCAAGCTGAATATTCTTTTCAAGCAATCGCGTTTTAAAAGCCTGTGAATTATAAGGCCCCGCCCCTTCATCCAAGACAGACGTCAATAAATCAGTTAAACCTGGGCTTTGAAAAGCTGCCCTGCGTCCTGCCCCCAAAAAGACAATGCCAATACTGACAACAGGCGTATCAGAAGGCGCCAACCAAACAGAATGACCCTCGGGCGTTGTGACTTCTTTTATGGTCGGGGAAGCTTCAGTCATAGAATGGTTTTTCTCCGTTAACGAATGTTTGGATGAAGCTTGCGTGAAAAAGGTGAAGTAGGCCGCAGCCCCCCCCATAACAATTAACGTTAAAATCAAAAATTTACGCATGGTTTATGAAACTTTTTTGTTATCTTCCCCACCAGGGACAGGTTTATTTTCTAAAGTTGTGGCGTTTTTCTTAATTTCAGCAAGTTTGGCTTCCAAAGTTGATTTGGGCTCAGATGCTGCTTCTTTATTAACTTCCTCACGAATGTTGGGGTCCACACTTTTACCAGCTGCTGCTTGATTCACAAGACCTTGAGCATTATTGTCCGTGCTGACGACCTTGGCAGGAGCCGCCTTGCCCATCAAAGCCACTTCTGCTTTTTGAGTGGCGACATTAACGGGTTGAACCGACGTCGCGGGAGTATTCTCTGAAGGGGGCCTTAGACTGTAATCCTTTGGCATGCTTAACGGAGGATTCTCTGAAATTTGAAATTCATCAGGTTGATAGTGATCAAGCCCTAACGTATTACGCATCGTGTCACAGCCAGACAACGCCAGCAGTCCCATAAGGGGTAATGTTAAAATTATATTTCGTGATTTTAAAAACTTTTGCATGGTCATGTTTCAACGTTGCCTTTCGATTTGCCCCAACACTGCCATGATTGCCAGGCAAAAATCAAGACAACTCCCACAACGATGCAGCTATCAGCCACGTTAAAGGCCGGCCAATAATATTGATGAATATGGAATTCAAGGAAATCGACCACAGAACCATGGCAGAAGCGATCAATCAAGTTTCCTAAAGCCCCCCCTAAAATCAAAGCATAACTGGCTGCTTCTAGCCGTTTTACCGCTGTCCAAAGTTGGTATGATAACCAAAAGGTCAACGCGATGATGAACCCAATCAATATAAATTTGGCAAGCCATGTGTAAGCGGGGAACAATCCAAAACTGATGCCCCGATTTTGCCTAAAAACCAAATTGAACCAGGGTGAATAGGGAATGACTTGCCCCACGGACATGTTTTGGGTGATGAGAATTTTGGTCAGTTGATCAAAAAACAGCACGACCCCAACAATGGCCGCGCTGCTTGATCTGAAATTAAAAAGGGTCATTTATTAAACAGTTGGTTTCTTTTTTACCGGTGCCTTTTTAGGGGCTGCTTCTTTTTTAAGGACTGGCTCTTTTTTGGGAGCTGTTTTCTTAATTGGGGCTGCTTTTGGAGCTTCGGCTTTTGCAACTTCCTTTACCACCTCTTTGGCTGGCTTTTCTTTTGGCTCAGCCGATGCTGCAGCCTTTGGTTGATGCATGTCGGCAGCAAAAGGCTTTTTCAAAAGTTTTTTGACCTGCTGCTCTTCCCATTCCGGTTTTAAAAAGGGAAGAAAGTCTTCCAATTGTTTGCTAGAGCCCATGGCGAAGCCTTGTAAAAGCGTGGCAGCTCCAAAGCCAACAAGCACCCAAATGGGCCAAAATCCCGAGCCCCCAAAACTTAGCCATAATAGAATGCATAACGCCCAAACGATGGCGTAAATGATGACATTCGTATAAAGCCCCTTTAAATCCTGTACATATTTACGAGCGGTTTTTTCCATATCCATGATTAAGATTTCTTCTTTGAAACAAAACTATGTACAATTTTAGCAGTCATTTTGAAGAATTCCTAATAATAAATATTTATATCCTTCAAAGAAATTTTAACCATTTCTTCCGATTTTCTAAGGTTAGAATTCACCAAAAGCCCCCAAGGCTTTCAGCAACACATCAGGGGTTAACAATGCGGGCAACAAAACCGGTTTCCTGTCTTTTCCATACAGAACATACAGCGGAATGCTGTTACGCCCATATTCAGCCAGGGTTTGGGTGATCACAGGGTCATGCTTTTTTTATAGTATAATCTTTTTTTATTTGTTTTTTTACATCTTACATTATATCTGAGTGGTACAGGCCCAGTTATAAAATCAATCAAGAGGATTATAATGAAGAGATTTTTATTAAATGCGGCAACAGTCGTGATGCTAGCGGCAAGTGGACTTCAAGACATGGTCATAGCTTCAGCGGCATTCACTGATAGCCCGGGTAATGGCAAGTCGTCTGGAAAGTCAAATACCTCACAGGTTTTGCGTGAACGGGGTGATACCAAAGGGATTTTGCATCAAGAGGATTTTGTTCCAATGAAGGGCCTCCAACCTCGTGAAATTTGGGGACAATTGAAGGACCTCCAACCTTGTGTCAAATCTTTTCTTGATAAACGTGCTGTCCTAGATGAGCAAATACAGCTGGTAACAAAGACAGGAAAAGAAAGAGAAAAAGCGCATAGTCTCAATAAAATAACGGACCTTGTACAGCAGCTGGCAAATCTAGAAGCAAAGGTCGCTGAAGCAGAGGTCGCCCACGAACGATCTTGGAATGCCCTAATGGCCCATTACCAGAACTCAAGCGACGAGCAAAGAAGGTTATGGAAGAATTTTGAGACAGCCGTAAAACGAATTTACCACACGGGGGACGTGCCGCGACATTCGGAGATACTGAAAGCGCGTGAGGAACTAAAAGTATATGAAGAGAAAAATTCTCATGCGGAAGCCATGACTTTAGTGGATTCCTTCCTCAAAGCCGATAGTGGATTACCGAACCTTGTGCGGGGAAGGCGTCGTCTTAATTCATTAAAAGATCTTTATGAACATTATGAGGATGGGGCCAGGCCTTATATCTTGCAGAGACTCCTGAAACAAGACTCTGAACTGGAGCAAATGGGCCGTGATAGGCTATCATCAGCAGAGTTATTGTGTCAACAAAGGCTGGAGGCACACTTGACTTTTAGGAAAGGAATGGAAAGAGATTATCCAGAAGTTGTCAGGGCCTTAGTAAGTTTATATGTGAGGCCTTGGCCCTTAGAAACATATGACGACTTTTTCAGTACTTTTCCAAGTGAAGCGATAGCCGCCACTGACTTTGATCAGCAACAGCGGGCTCCTGGAGGGGCTGCGTTTTCTTAGTCCGGACGCAATGGACTAATCCAGGGCGGTGATCAATCATTTGATGATGTCGTCATCGCCGCCCTTTTATTCGCTCAAAGACCCTAAAGCTTTCAGGAAAACATCGGGCGTTAACAACGCGGGCAATAAAATTGGCTTTCTGTCTTTTCCATACAAAACATACAGCGGAATGCTGTTGCGCCCATATTCAGCCAGGGCTTGGGTGATCACAGGGTCATGTTGAGTCCAATCCGCGCGCAAGGTGACAACGCCATGTTTTTTAAGGGCTTTGGCGACGCTTGGGTGATTCAGGGTTGTTTTCTTGTTCACTTGGCATGTCAAACACCAAATGGCTGTGAAATCAATCAACACAGGCTGATGATTTTGAAGGGCTTGGTTTAGTCGCTCCGCGCTGTAGGGCTGCCAGTGGATCTGAATTGCTTTAGAGGCTGAGGGGGCAAGCGTCATGACCATGCCCGTTACAGACGTCCCCAGCAACAGGCCCCCCACCAGACGTCCGACGACCCGCACACCCAACGGCCTATAAGGTACAACCCAACGACCCCAAACCCATGTCCCCAGGCTCATCGTCAGCAATGTGCCCGTGACGGCCAATAAGGTATCCAGATCTTTTTGGTGACCAATAATCCACAACAACCACAAGACAGTGGCCGCCAGGGCGAATCCCAATCCGTGCTTCAGGCTTTCCATCCAAGCCCCTGGTTTGGGGAAAAGGCGTGCCAGGGAAGGCCATAAACAAATCAGCAAAAAGGGCAAAGCCATCCCAAAGCCCAGCCCACTAAAAATAACCAATGCCACCGGCCATGAACGGGTCAAGGCAACCCCCAAAGCTGTTCCCATAAAAGGGGCTGTACAAGGCGAGGCCACGACGCACGCCAAAACACCATTCGCAAAGGTGGCGAACAAACTGTGGTGATAGGTTGACCGCAAACGGGTGAAAACCAATCCTATCTCAAACACCCCCCACAGGTTTAAAGCCATCACCCAAAACAAACAGGCTAAACAACCGACGAATAAAGAGGATTGCAGCTGGAACCCCCACCCCATCTCTTGCCCTGCCGCTCTTAATGCTATTAAAAATCCCGCTAAACTTAAGAAACTGATCATAACGCCAGCGGTAAAGGCCCACCCGTGCGCTTTTAAAGAAAGACTGTTTTGTTGAGGCTTTAAAAGGTCGAGAACTTTTAACGATAAAACCGGTAAGACGCAGGGCATCAGGTTCAATAAAAGGCCACCTAAGAATGCCAGGAAAAAGGCAAATAACCAATCGTCGTCTGGATTTAAATCAGTATCTTGGTTGGCGATTAGCTCTAGCCAATTGTTCAATTCATCGGCTTCTGCCAAAGAGGCGGGATTGTTTAAATCAAGGGTTAATGTGGCCTGGTCGGGTTTGCAAACATCCTGACAGGCGACCCAACTGACGGTGGATTTAAGGATTGAATCTGACGCGAGAAGCGGCTTTTCCAGAACCATCTTTGCCAACACCCAAAAACTTTGGTCAAATATGGAGCTAAGATCTTTTTTGACAGATGGGGGCCACCTCACCTCTTGCACGATAAGGCCCGCTGGTACTACCCAATCCAAGGTGATCGATGAATTGGTTTTCAATCCATCAGGCGCATAGACTTGCCAACCCGGTTCCACCGTGAACTTTAACGCAACCCAAAAGGGCGTTCCAACCGCTGGCTTCGCTGTTGAACTTGCCAGCTCAACTTTTACCGGCGAAGCATCAGGCAAACTGTTGGCGCTGAGATTCATTAAAATGATAAGGCTTAGGAAAAAGAAAATAAGCGTTTGTTTTTTCATAACCCATGTGGCACGTTTCAAATCATCTGCCTTCAGCTTAACCCTTTGTCGCCGACGTTTTAAAGGAGTTTTTATGAGTACCTTGTCCCGCAGCCGCGTCACGGGCGCCTTGCTTATTGTGGCGGGAACAACGATTGGGGCCGCCATGTTAGCGTTGCCAATGACATCCATCCAGATCGGGTTTTTTAACACTGTGTGGCTGTTAACAGGTATGTGGGTCCTGATGGCCTTTACCGCCTTGGTGACATTGGAAATCAATTTAAGGATGGCAGGGAAAGGCCCCGTTCAAGGAACCAGTGTAGCGGGCCTGGCTTACAATGCCTTTGGCCGAGGGGGACAAGTTGTTGCCAAAGCCAGTTTGTTGTTATTGTTTTATGCCCTGTTGGCGGCCTACATCACGGGCAGCAGTTCGCTTGTAAAAGATGGGTTTCGGGCGGTCGGCCTTCATTGCCCCTTCAGCCTAGCAGCCATCATCTATACCCTTTGTTTGGGGTGGGCCATTAATTCTTGCGTACGCATGGTTGATTACGCCAATCGCTTTTTCTTTACCATCAAGATGATCGTTTTCGTCGGCATGATTGTTTTTCTGATGCCGTATGTTCGCTTAGAAAACTTGACGTATCACCACGGAAGCCTGTCAGCTTTAAGCATTGCGGCTCCTATATTTTTCACCTCTTTCGGGTTTCATGGCAGCATTCCAACCCTGATCAATTACGTAGGGCCGCATCCCCGCCAGTTGCGGTTTGTGATTATACTGGGCAGTTTATTCCCCTTAATTGTTTATTTGCTTTGGCAGATGGCGACGTTGGGGATTTTACCACCCTCGCAGGCTGCTGCGATTGCCCAAACTGATGTCGCTGGATTTGTGCATCATTTAAATGCAGTAACCAACAATCCTTTGTTGGGGGGGATGATGACTTTGTTCACCTTTTTGGCGATTACAACGTCGTTCTTAGGGGTGGCCATTGGCCTGTTTGATGCCCTAGCAGAAGGGCTGTCTTTGCCCACAACCACGCAACTTGAGCGTTTAAAAATTTCGCTATTAACGTTCCTACCCCCTCTGTTTTTTGCCTTATTTTACCATGATGGATTTATTATTGCCTTGGGCTATGCTGCGATTGCGCTTAGCATTTTGGCTGTTCTTATACCAACGGCAGTGGCATTAAAGTGGAGAAGAAGCCAACCGGCCTTTTCTTATCAGGTGAGTGGTGGAAATATTGCTTTGATTATGGCTTTGATCGTGGGCCTTTTGATTATTATGTTTAAGGTTTTGTAAGCTTATACATAATTATTTCTCTTGAATGTTAAGAAACAATCCCTATATTGGCCATATACTTCTTTCAAATGGTTTTGCGAAAAAATTCCAGTAAAATGATCTGAAAACAGTATATAAATCTCAATTTAAAGGATATGTATATGATGAAAATTTTTTTTAAGTTATTTCTATTTTTGGGTTTCATCGGCGGTGTTAGCACGGAAAACTATTCGGCACAGATGGATGCTCCAATTTTTGATGAGCGTGGCGCGCCATCAATATCACCTTTGCAGGATAAGGATAGCGCTAGCAGTCGGCTTTTGGATGCAGTGTTTAAGTACTCACGTCCTTCCGCAAATTGCGATCCTCTTTTTAAAAATCCTGATGTCAATGTGTGGGCTAAACTTTATGCAAAAGCTACTGGAAAGTCATTCTCGACTCTTGATCTGATCGATTTATTGGACACAACAAAAGCCGATATTTTAAATGCCTGCAGGAATGTAACAACGGCGAAAGCCGCAGGAATCTATTCCCAGATTCCAAAGCTATTCGATAACGCAATGCGACAAATTTTTGCAGGATGCTGGGGTATTTCTGATGAACCTGCACCTGCCAGTGTTGTTGATCGTCTGAAAGGGGTTTATGGTCGTGTTGTTTCGGGGATGTTGACCAGAGAAGTGGGGGGAGCTGGTGATCTTTTTGAATCTTTAGAAAAGCAAAAACAAAATGCTTCTTCAGGTTTGAATAAAGCGCATTTCGCCGCCTTGCAAGAGTGTGCAGCCGCCGTTCTGTACAGTGTCACAGAACCAGAGGACGAAGATGTTTCCCAATTTATAGATAAATTTAAGGAAAAACACAGCATATCCCTTTCACAAGATTCCTTCAAAGAAACCCTTAAGAAAATAAGTTATGAAAACCCATACAAGGGCATTCAGTGCCGTCTTGCGTCGCGCTTTTTCAACCCCGATGATAAAGAGACAGGTACGACTGAGCATACCCAAGATTCAATTTCAATGTATGGGACCCCAGAAGGAATCGGTAAGACTCAAACGGAGATTGAGGCTACAATGAATTGGTATCATGGGCTTTTCATGAAATTTATAGAAGAGAATCCGAACAGTAATGGTTCTGGGTTTCCACCGCTTTTAGCTCCTCGTGAGCTAAAAGCTTTGTCTGAAGAAAACATCCAGAACATCCTGTTATACCTTCCGACCGATGACAGAGTGGAAGTCCTACATAAGTATTTTTATCTTAAGGCGTTGTCTTTGCGCCCATATATCAATTTAAGAGCACTTAATAAAGCAGTATTTAAAATGTTTTCGGGTTTAGATCCTAATAAGCCAGTCAACTATATTGTTACATGCGTTCTAAGATTATCGCGTGAACTTGGAGGAAAAGTTTCTTTTACGTCTGAACAACAGAAAGCAATGCTTGATTTGTATGAAAAAGCTTTATTGCAACATCCTAAAAAAAATGTCTTGTCGCTGTGGGTTGACTTATTGAATCCAGTATCATTTTTTTCTCCCAAAGAAGTTTTGTCAAAGCTGGAAATTGCTGTTGGGGATATAAAACTTAAACTTCCGGGCGAAGATATTGCTTCTTTTCTGTCAAAGAGTCCAATTTACAACAGTGCGGATGCAGAAATACAAGAAAAACTTAGGGCACTGTCAACCTTTACCCATTCCACATCACATGAAATTGATGGAAAGGCTGAGGCGGCTGAATAACTTAGAACGAATGGGGCTATTCAGCCCCGTTTAGAATCAAGTGAGTAAGTGACAGCTTTCTTTGATCTTGGCGTTTTACTGTATGTGAGTGATTTCGCTTGGTAACAACGATAACCCGTCATTGCGAGAAGCCCTTGCTCCACGCGGCAATCCAGGAAACACATGGATTGCCCACCCTTGCGGGGCTCGCCATGATGGGGGGCCTGTTGCCCTGGTGGCCGCCCTTTTGATTATCATGTTTAAGGTTTTGTAAGCTTTTACATAATTATTTCTCTTGAATGTTAAGAAACAATCCCTATATTGGCCATGTACTTCTTTCAAATGGTTTTGCGAAAAAATTCCAGCAAAATGATCTGAAAACAGTATATAAATCTCAGTTTAAAGGATGTGTATATGATGGAAAGGATTTTTAAGTTGAAGCGTACGTGTAAATTGGCCCTATTATTGGGCTTCGTCAGTGTTGTTAGTATTCAAAGTCATTCAGTACAAGGGGCAGCTGCCGCTGACTCTCAAACCTCAGACCTTGAAGAACAAAAAAAGATCGGTTCAGTAATGCATGCGTTGTTTTCTGATGACAGGTCAGACTCACCTTTATGGCTTATGCGTCGCCGTAAAAAGGTTATGATTGAGCTTGCGGACACGGTTGCCATATATATGAGAAGAGGTGATGGCAAAGCGCTTCAACAACTTTTTTACAAACCTGACCTTAACGCATGGACAAATCTTTACCAACAGGTTGCACCTGCCAAAGAATTTTCAGTCTTTGGATTAGTCAAATTATTACGCAAAAGCAAAGACCGTATTTTGCATAGTTATAAATATGATGAGGGTCCAGTTGATGGAGACGCTTATCTCTATTTCCCCCTTTTATTAAACCATGCGATACAACAAATTTCTCAAGGTTGCTTGGGGAGGTTTGAAAAACCTGAGCAAACTTTCGTTGTTAAACAAGGTGATTATAAAAACCTTCTATTGGAAATTAATACCGACGTCGCAGAATACAATGCATATGCAGAATGGATTTTAAATCCTTCCTCGTATCCGGCGGCAGGCACAGAACCTGCTGGAATATATGGATTTGGAACTGCTGAATTATCGTATGCACAAATCTACTATATCTTCAAAGATCTGGCAAATGATGACAGTGTTTCATCAGAGGATAAGTATACAAGTCTGCGCAAGGCCTTTTTGAGTCCAAAAACCAGTGCAGCGAACATTAGTAGGGTCACCATACAAGTCGTTCGTGACTTCTTTTTGGATGATCACTACGAAAGAGTTATTGAATGGGTTAAGAATATTTCCACTAACTTTGGATATCCCTTTGGTGCTGATGGAAAAAAACTTTCTTTTGACCATGAACAAGAAAGCGTACTGCTGTATATGTACGCGCAGGCCTTATCTGGAGAAAACCCTGAGGTTGTATTGCCAGCGTGGATGACATTATTTCAGACAACATCTGTGCTTTCCTCAAAAGCAATTTTGTCAAAGTTGGTAGAGGCTTGTGATCTCATAAAAAGCGTACCGGGTGGTGCTGCTTACGTTGCTGATTTTCTGTCAAGGAATCGGGTTGATTGGACACAGGCGAATGCAGAAACACAAGCAAAACTTAGGGCACTGTTAACCGCTGCCCCTTTAGTTGAGAGAGATGGAAAGGCTGGGGAGGCTGCATAACTTAGAACGAATGGGGGCTATCCAGCCCCGTTTAAAATCAAGTGAGGAATCGACAGCTTTTCATAATTTTGGCGTTCATCGCCGGCCTTTTGATTATTATGTTTAAGGTTTTGTAAAATAATGTTCAATGTTCTTTCCTCAGTTAGTCAATTGTTTTTTTTAACGTTACTTTCGTTCTTTGTTCTTTTTACGATTAGGTCTTTGTTTGTTAGGGGGAAAATTTTTGTCTGCTGCTATCACGTAATTTTATTTTTGGTATTGTTTGTTGCGTCTGTGGGTGGAGGTGGTGTTCAAAATGCTGGCTACCACAGATTAGAACAATTTATTTTGCTGGAGAAAAATCACCAACTGGAACTTGCCAAAAAAAATCCAGAAAATTATGATTCAATGCTGCAAATTGATTTGCAACAATTCAAAGATTCTAATGAGTTTAAAGATTATTTAAAAGGATATGATGCTTCTGTCGATAAAGCGGAGGCCGTAACGATAGGCTGGCTGTTTGTTTTTCTGGCTGAGATTTCTATGCTCTGTGCACAGTTAATGAGTCGTGCTTACAGTGTTATGAGAAGGAATATTAGCAGTTTGCCTTTATGGTTTCCGACGAACATTATGTAGAATTAGAAAACGCATTTTGGGGAACGTTAACCGACCAAGAGAGTTTCTTCAAATTCTCATAATTTTACCTAAATCGCAACTTAAGTAGTAGGTGCAATAGTTTTTTGTTTTATATTAATTGACTTTGAATAATTTTTGATTATATAGAAATGATATCGACAGTTATTCATAGAAAGAAATTAAAAATGTTTCAGTCAATTATGTTAAGAGTGGCCCCCTTTTTTATCTGTTGTGCGCCGACGTTCACGGTTCGGCAGATTCGGAAATATTCTCAACTTCTATTCCTACAAATGGGGCTTGTACTCTCTATAATACCCGATTTCCTGTTGATTCTGAGTTGAGGAAAGCTTTAGAAGGGTTTTATGGTAAAGAGCCGGTTGCGATGACGTATGAAGACTATTTGAATAAAACAAAGTCCTATTATGTTGATAGTTTTCCTAAGCTTGGGTCCGAATTTGATGTCCTCAAAACTCCCGTGGCTTGTTTTGGCCTGGTAAGGGAGGTTCAATCGTCTCTCTCTTATAATACTGTTGTTCCTTCTCTGTTGGGTACACGTTGGGACCGTTACAGACAACCGAGTACGATTTATAATTGGGTAAGGTATATCTTTTCTCAGCCAAAGGTCATAGGCATAGCCATCCCTTCTTTGCGGGGTGGGACCTGGGCCCATTACAAGGAAATAGGCTTGACTGATCGTTTTGAGAATATAGAAAAGGGAAGAAATCTTAGCGATAATATGCGGTGCACCCTTTGGACTGGACATAATTGAGGACTATTTAAGAGAGTTTCCGTCCCTGAGTTTTGATGATTGTTACCACGGGCATTTTTCTCCGTCCAGTACTTTTTTTCTTTTTTGACTCCCCTAATTTTCCCCTTCACTTTTCCAACAAATTCCCTTTATCAATCCACGGGACGATGCTATTTTTCTCCCACGGAACAGGCTGGAAAGCCGATGGCCGTGCATGGTTAAGGGAAGGGTTGCTTCGGTGACCCCCTTCCTTCAAGCTCACCTTTAAGCATGCTTTAAATATTCCGGGGTGGGGGGCAGACCCCCGCCATATTAGGCAGCCTCTTTGATCTCCCCCACCAGATATAAATCAGCCGGACGTTTGTTCTTGATCCCCTGATGGCGGCGTTTCGTATTGTAAAAGATCAAATAGTGCTCCAAGCCCTTTTCGAGCTCCCACATGGTTTGATGGCAGTAAAGATGGATATGTTCATACTTAATGGACCACCACAACCGTTCAATCCGAATGTTATCAATGCAGCGCCCCACGCCATCATGACTCACCTTGATCCCATGGGCTTCTGCCGCTAGGATCCAAGCTTCCCCTGTGAATTGGCTGCCTTGATCCGAGTTCACAATCTCCGGCGATCCGTGACGTTTTATGGCCTCCTCTAAAACTTCAATCCCATGACTTGCTTCCATTGTGTTGGCCAACTTCCAGCCCACAACAAATCGTGTGTGCCAATCGATCAAGGCAAATAAATAGACCATGCCGCCGGGGAGCTTGATGTAGGTGATATCCGTGGCCCAGACTTGGTTTTTGTGATCAATCACAAGCTCCTTCAAAAGATACGGTCTGACAGCATTTTCACGATTTGCGATGGAGGTGTTTGTCCGGGGTTTGGGTAATATGGACCGCAATCCCATAAGTTTCATCAATCGCAGGGCGCACTTGTGGTTGATGCGTATTCCCCGATCCAAAAGCCAGCCGGTGATTCTCCTATAGCCAAAAAAGGGGTGTTCCCTCCATATGTCCATGATTTCGTTCATAATCTCAGTGTAAGATTCATCTTCCTTTTCGGCATAGTAATAGCTTGAACGGTGAAGCCCTAGAAGGTCGCATTGTCTTTGAATTGTCAGGCCTTGGTCCGGGGAAATAATGGAGCGCTTCTCTCTAACGCTCATTTCCCCAACGCTTTTTTTAGAAAATCTAAGTCCATGGTGAGCTGGCCAATCTTGCGTTGAAGATCGTCAACTGTGGGGCCATTTTCTTTAGGTTTTTTGCGACGGCTGAAAATCTCAGGCCCACCATCCAAAAGCTCATTCTTCCACCTCTGGAGAACGCTTTGATGAACGCCATATTTTTGTGAAAGTTCTGATACGGGGCTCTTGCCACTGATCATCGCAATCGCTGCTTCTAATTTCGTTTTGCCGCTGTGTTGTTGGCGGATCTTTCCCATTTTTTATTTCCTTCAGTTGCTGTCTTTTATACAACACTCAGGAGCTAAAAAACTCTCTTAACTTTGTGTCCAGTTTTTGGGGTGCAGGGCAATACATGGTGCCTTCCTGTCAAAGTTTCTGCTGCCGCACATCACTTAGTCGCCTTAAATAAAGATGAAAAAGTGAAGGCTGCTTTTAATAAAACTGTTCTAGCTCACCTTGAAATGACTCTGGCTCAAAGAAAGTTAAAGGCATTTGACGAATCAGATGATGAAAAAACTTTGGAGGTAGAACTTACAAAAGAAACATTAGCCGCAGGAACATTTGTTCCCGTTATTATATATTCTGCCTTAGAAGACTCAGCATTTCGTCATAAAGCTCCTTACGCAAATTAGATGCTAAGACTCGGCGATATTGAAAAATTACGAGCCTTACCGGCGGGGAGATTGCGGCGAATACCGTATTATCTATGGAGTGGATGAATCGAGGAAGCTCGTCTACGTGGTTATTGTGGGAAAAAGAAATGGCGGAGAAGTGTGTACTACTTTCAAATGATTAGGCGGGATTTTGCGTTAATTTGTCGATTGGTTGCATCAAAATGCCAGATGAAACCCACCAAAATCATAATACTACCCTTTTATATAAAATTTTATTAAACTAAAAATAAAAGTGCGTGGCAATGTACACGTTTTGGATCATTCCGGGAGTTTCTTGTCATTCCCGCGCAGGCGGGAATCCAGACAATACAACTGGACCCCCGCCCGCGCGGGGGTGACAGGTTTTTATGGGGTAAATGCAGAGACGATAGGGACACCACCCTTCCGGAAAATGATTCGAAATGGGTATAGGCCCCTCAAAACCTTAAAAGGGTAAGGCATCAATCGACAAGCATGACTGAGATTATCATTCGATTTTTTAGAAACCTGGGTCACAGCCTTGTGCATTCGCTAGAGGGGCTGCCGTGGGTTGTTGTCGTTTTGCTGGTCCTGGCCCTTATCCTGATTGTTGTCATCGTCATCTTGACCGTTGCTGGCATGCGAAAAGCCGCATCAAAGGCGCCTGGGGCGATGCCTTTTGACCAAGAGGAAATCCCCAGTGACAAGCTGCCACCCTTTGGCGGTTGGATCAGTGAACTGTTGTCTCGAAGGGGGTTCTTTCGGGTCAGCTCTCTCAGTTTATCCTTTTTAAAAGCCCTGGAATTTTTAAAAGAAACCCTTGATACCTTTAACTACAAGTATCAGCTGCCCTGGTATTTGCTGATTGGGGCTGAAGGGTCGGGTAAGACAAGTTTGTTAGAGGGGGCAGAGCTGAACTTGCCTTTCGGTCGCCAAGATTTCGGGGTTCATCATGGCCATCCGGACTGTCAGTGGTGGTTTTTAAACCGGGGTGTCTTTTTAGATATCCGTGGTACTTTTTTGATGCGGAAAACATCGCTTAGTTCTAACGAGAAAGCCTGGAGGTCTTTGCTTATTTTGTTGGCACGGTACCGGTCAGCGCGGCCCCTAAACGGCATAATTTTGACCATTCCTGCCACCGAATTATATGGTCGTCAGCGACTTAGTGTTGACGAAATCAGTGCCCGGGCTGAATACCTGGCGCAAAAACTGGCGACTGCCCAAAATGGTTTGGGTCTTCGATTGCCCGTTTATATCTTGATTACAAAAACTGATACTGTTCCCGGTTTTCAAAGTTTTTGTTCGGAGATCCCAACCCGCAATCGGCACAACATGCTGGGTTGGTCGTCGCCATATAACTTGAACACTGCCTATACCCAAGAATGGGTAGAGGAGGCGTTTTCCACCGTTCAAGAAAACCTTCACCAGTTGCGATTGGAAATTTTTGCTACAAGTGGCAGCGCCGCCGTTCGAGATGGGGTTTTTGTCTTCCCCAGCGAATTGATGACGATGAAGGATAACCTGTCCATTTATCTGAATCACGTCTTCAAGAGCACGTCCTATCAGCAGTCCATGATCTTACGGGGCATTTATTTTTGTGGAGATAGCGGTCTAACGCCCCTTAGAATATTGGATGAGCAGGAAAATCCAGAAAACGATACGCTGGCTGTTGTCAGCACACTTGAAAATCTTACCTCAGCCCCTGAATCGATTGGCCTCCACCTGATGGCGTCCCCAAACGATTCGGTTAAGCGCAAAATCTTTTTTGTGGAAGACCTTATCACGCAAAAAGTTTTGCAAGAACCCGGCCTTGCCATCCCCCAGGAAAAAAGAATCTTTACCATCAATCGTATTTTGAACATTGCCAAAATTGCAACGGCCGTTTTTGTGACTTTGGGAAGTTATGGGTTATTTAACGCCTATGACAGTTTCGTCAAAAGCCGCGATTACATTATGCCAGTCCTTGGGAAAATGAACAGCTTGCTGCACGACTTGCGTAACCTTAGGACCAATAACCCAACCCATTCCAATGAGCTGTTTGATGTGTATGCGCGTGAGCTGATTGAAATGATGGATCAGTTACAGCAAACAAATTTCTTTTCGATTTTCGTGCCGGCCTCTTGGTTCAGCCCGCTGCATACTGACCTGCACGAGACGTTAAAAGTGTCTTACCAGCAAGTCATCATACGAACCATTTACATTGATCTTTTGTTAAAGGCCCGTGACCTTTTGCACCTGCGCCCTGCCCCCCAGGATCAGTCTTTATCCCTGACCCAATTGCTAACCCCCCTTTCCAGTGCGGAATACCTTTTGGTGCAAAAATATGTGGATGGTTTGGTAACCCTGCAAGATAAAATCAATAAATTTAATAAACTAAAAAATGCAGCCAGTTTCAGTGATCTGAATGATTTGGTGACGTACACTTTTGGCGGCCAGTTGCCCAAACAGTTTGCTGAGCAGTATCACCGGTTCCAAGGACTGCTGAACAACACCATTTTTCCACCTATTGATTTAAAACCCTATCAAGCGCTGGCCCGCGAGACGTTAACGATTTTGTACCAGAACTTTTTGAATGTGTTGTTTACATCGACAACCCCCAACACATTGCCCAGTCGTTTGAATGAAATTTTAAGGCAGCTGAATCAACAAGATACGCAGGTTCTGCCAGATATCAAAACTTTGCGGCGATTTAGTTTAGAGCTGGCCCAAGGCATGCCGACTTTCGGTGAAGCAGGGAAAACATGGCTTGATAAGGAATTCTTCAATCCGACGGCGGATTTTGATATTTTCTTGGATAAAATTGACGGGCTTAGCTTGTTTGGCAAAGAGTTTACGCAATCGCTGGTAGACCAAACGGCCGTTGGTTTTAATAATTTACAGCAATTCTTGCGGCCCTTTAACCAATTGTTGTCCGATCAGCCGCTGTCTCCGGTGATGAGTGCAGCTTTGGGGCCGAACTATTTCCCCTCGCAAGGTTTAATGGCCCTGTCAAAAAGTTTGATCAGACTATTTTCTGAACCTTATATGGTTGTGCCCACAGGTCGTTCGTTTACAACGATCATCCCACCAGGGAAAATTATTTATTGGGATAGCATGCTGGTTCAATTGGCGTACGACATGTGTAAGCGATATGATGAATTTGCCCTTAAAGAAATTGCAGCCTTTCCGCCCTTGTTGCATGAAAATTTAAAGCTGTTGGCGCGTCAGAACTTGCAAGCGAACATTGTGGATTATCTGGCACGGGCCCAAAGCTTTATAGACTTACCTTCCAATTTATCACAAGGGTTGGCGGCTGAAGATATCTTGCGATCAAAAGTCGCGGATGTGCGAGAGGTGGCACCCAAGTTTGCCAAATTATTAGAAATTCTAAACCAAGATTCACTGGGGTTTTCCTTTGTCGAGTTAAGAGACCTGTTATCCTCTACAGCATACTGGTTGCTATCGCAGGTTGAGATTATGCTGCAAAACCTAACCCCGTATGCGATACAAGACATCACTTTTGGTTGGTGGAATGGTCAAGCAGGGGCATCTTTGGCAGGGTATTCATCCCATGACCTGGAAGATTTAAAAACGTATTTACAACTGCAACGCCAGCAGATGCAGAATATGGCTTTAAATTACGCCAAACCCTTAGTTACCTTTTTGGTAGTCCCAGCCATGGCCGAGGCAACGGGCGACAAGGCCATTTTGGAAAAATGGCGCCGCATTATTGACCAAATGGAAGCTTATGGCAAAAAACAGCCTGGTAATTCTGTCGCCGCGTTGGAAGACTTCATTGTCAAAACCATGAACGGTTATGACCTGAAAAATATTTTCACGATGGTTCCTGTGGCCGAAGTGCAAAAACCATCGGGGGATTACTTTATTGAAATCATCAGGCAACTGAAGAAGGCAGCTTTATCCCGGGCCGAGATTATGCGTCGTCAACAAAGCATTGACCATTATCAACAGCTTGTCATTGCCTTTAACAGTGACCTTAAAAACAAGTTCCCCTTCGTGGGGTCCAGTTTGAATTTGACCATGGCCGAGGCAGACCCTGAAGATATTCGTGCCTTTTTCAGAAAGTTTGAAGACTTTGGGGGATCTGCGCAAGAAATCATCAACCAAATCTATCAGCTGGGGTCCATGGCAAATCCTGCCGTTGAATTCTTAAAACAAATGCAGATTGTAAGGGATTTCTTTGAAACCTATCTAAAGGGTCAGGGTGAAGGGGATCTTCCAACTTTTGATTTCATCGTTGATTTTAGGGCGAACAGAAGCCGAGAGGTTGGCGGCGACATGATTGTTGATTGGACCATAAAACCTGATGAGGACACTCTGATTCATAAAAACGATAAGGTCCGTCAAGGGCGCTGGATTTACGGTAACCCGATCAAGATTAGTTTCCGTTGGCCCCAAGGCGACAGCGTTCCTGTAAAACCCGCCAAGGATCCGGCTCAACCTTTGTTATCGATTGATGAAAGGACGGCCACGTTTACATTTTCAAGTCGGTGGGCTTTGCTTTGGTTGCTAAGGCTTCATATGGCGAATAACGCTGAATACACGCCCCTTCAAGATCCCAATCCCCATGTGTTGAAGTTCACCATTCCAACAACTCCCGCTGATAAGGCCGTTGTTTATAACGTGGTGACGTTGACGTTGCCATCGGCCAATCCAAAAACGCCTGGGAAGGTGGTGCGGATGCCTGTCTTCCCTGTTCTGGCACCTGCATTGCCGGCGGAGGTTTTGAGATATGCCGATAAGGCCGTTTTAACCGAGGGGGATATTAAGGCGGTCAAGATAGAGATTGATCAGAATCCGTTCCCCACGGCGTCTAAAGCAAAACCTGAAGTGAAGATTGAAGTGGAGAAGGTGGCCGAACCTGACAAGGAAAAAGAAGACAAGAAAGAAGGGTAAGGAAAATGCAGGCAACCAAGCAAACCTCGAAAAAAATTTATCACGAGCCCAGAAATCAAGTGGGCGCA
Source organism: Candidatus Finniella inopinata (assembly GCF_004210305.1). Classification (NCBI taxonomy): domain Bacteria; kingdom Pseudomonadati; phylum Pseudomonadota; class Alphaproteobacteria; order Holosporales; family Candidatus Paracaedibacteraceae; genus Candidatus Finniella; species Candidatus Finniella inopinata. The sequence goes on from NZ_SCFB01000007.1 coordinate 65,874, forward strand.
AAACCGCCCTTATTCGACCGGTTAATTGATGATAATCCTGTGGAGAAAATCGACCCGTCCCACAAGTTGGTCTTAACCACCCGGCAATTAATTGAATCGATTCAACGGGAAATCGGGGCCATCCTTGGCACCCGCCTGACGGCCAAGAATGCGGACTATGATGACCTGATCCAAAACCCTTTAAATTTTGGGTTGCCTTCCCTTTTTGGTTTTCAGGATTTTCAGTCGTTTGATGCATCAAGCCCCAGCCAATGGGGGCGCATTTGTCAGCTGTGCCAACGTGCGATTAATGCCTTTGAACCCCGCATCAGTGACGTGCAGGTGAAGGTGGACCAGTTCAATAAATTAAAGCAGAGCTTAGAGATTCAAGTAACTGGCACAATCCGGTTGGAGAAATTTCGCGAGGTGGTGCATTTTCCCGTTATGTTGGATTGCAGTCAGTCCCGGTAAAGGGGGCGTCGCTAAAAAACGGAGAAGAAGTATGTGAAGCGCAAAGAGACTGTGGAGTAAGAGGGGCGGATGGTGCGCCTAAGGTCGCCGGTATGATTGACATTCACAATGCTTGTTCCACGAACCCTTGGTTCATCATAACTTATGCGATTAGTTTCTGTGACTGAACGGTGAACATGACAGATATAATCAAAGCTAACAGCATATTTGGATTGAATAAGATATTCAAAGCCAGCCCCCAGACCTAACCCCATTGAGTTTCTTCTGGTTTTGAGCTGATCAATAATTTTAGCAGGGGAAGTATCGTCTCTTTGGTTAATTTGTTGTGTTGTATAGGACCAATTCGCAAAGGAAGGTCCAATTAACCCATAAACCATAATTTGAGGAGTGAGTTTATATCCTGCCTTAGCTAATAGATCAATATAAGAATTAACTTTAAATTGATGCAAAAAGTAATAAGCACCCCGAATGGGGGATCTTGACGTGTTTTTGGCACCCGAATGACGCCAACTGATGTGAAGGCCCCAATAATAATCATTTCCCATCGTTAGGCCAAATTCCAAACAAGGTGCAAACTGGAGTTTTTTGCTAATTTGGTTTTGATTAGAAGATATGTCGCCTAGGTTACCAGATGCAGGTTTAATTTTTAAATTAGCCTCTGTGCTCATATATTCCAAAGCGCCCCCCACTCCAATACGTCCTTGAAGAGGGAACGAAGACGGGGATTGGGAGCTTTGCTGGCCAGCCAAAACAGGGGAGGCAAAAACCGGCAAAACAATAAAAAGGAAACAAGGGACAATTTTCATTCTGAGTTTTTTCTACCTTTACAACAATCAAATTTTAAACGTCTAAATTGTCAAAAATTTATATATTAATTAAATTAAATTTTTGATCACTATACTCTAAAACAATTTCTAGACTAGCTAACAGAAGGCTTATGTTTTTGTCAACGAGGAAGTGGCACGAGAAAGCGAAAATATTTCTCCAAACTCAGCCCAAAAACCAGTATGTGCTGTTTTAATAAAAGTGTTGACATAATAAAAGTTCTATCTCAAACATTGCCACAGGATTAAGACTTGAGATTGTATAGTAATAAAAAATTATTACAAGTTTTAATGAAATTTACGCATACATTTAGATGGCGGCCATTTAATGAATAAACTTTGTAATCTTTTTTTTGTTTTTCTGTATTTGGCAGGCGGTGGTACCGAAAGCATGGGATCTAGTGATTTAAAAGATCGTCTTTTGTCTGATGACGCTCTGGTCATCACGTACGGCGCGACCCATCAATCATCAGCGCATTCAACTTTTGATGGTATTTTAAACGATGCGGGCCAATTGCTTTACAATGCTGACGACCCTTTGTTAGGGCCTCTTAATAGCGATCCTGCAAATGCTTCGCTAGGCCATATAATAGATTATCTGGAAATTCAGATGAACAAAGATGGTGAACAAAAAGATGAGACCCTAGATAAAGCCTGGGCGTCTGCTCAAGGCGAAGGCTCACCCTTAATACAATATTTCTTATCTGTACGTACTAAATTTGATGGTGTGCGCACTAAATATAAGAACCTGAGTGAAAAGACTAAAATTGCAATTCATCATTATAAAATTGCAATTCATCATTATAAAGAAGCAAATAAAGAATATGATCAATTAAATCAGAACTATCAAAAATTAAAAGCCAAATCCTTGAGGAGGGCAAAATGTGACCAGTACAAAAATTATGGCCTCTTCGCTTTAGGCGCAGCATTCGCCTCAGCTACAACTTTAGCCGTTTACCTAACAGTGCATCATTAAAAAAATTACTAATAACAAAACTCAATAACATAAGGAATACAATAATGAGAAAAAAATTTATTTACACATTACTTTTTACCACTGTTTTGCCTAGTGGTGTTTTATTACCAATAACCGCATTTGGATCAAATTCATCTGATACACCTGATATCGCCAGCCCTACTCAACCAATTAGTCAGCTCAAAAGTCAGATTAGAGAGCTTCAAACTTTGAACACGCCTGCAATCACTCTACAAGCGAAAGCGCAAATACAAGCAGCTAATCATCCCGGGGTAACACCTCACACAGAGCAAGAGCTTGTAGCTGATTTGGCTGCTAATTTAACGATTGATAAGTTTAAAAAACTCAAAGGGTTGAACAGCGAATTGTTTAAGCTAGAAGGGGCAGCAAGCAGTTCTGCCTTGAAAAAGGATATGCTACAAAAACACGAACAGGAATTACAAAGTATTCGGGAAATTTTGCGACTAGCTGAGGAAGAGAAAGAAAGGGCTAAAAATGACCTGAAAAGTATTTCGACTCGAATGACAGAATTTGAGGAATTAGCTAAAGAAGAAAAGAAAGCACGCGAAACAGCTGAGGAAGCGACTAGGAAAGCTGAGGAAGCGGTTGAAGCTGGAAAACTAGCACGGGCTGCAGCTGAAGAAGCGACCCGAAATGAAACACGAGCACGCGAGTTAGCTGAAGAAGCGACTCAGAATGAAGCACGAGCACGGACTGAAGCTGAAGCAGCAGGTGAAAAAGAAAAAGAAGCAAAAGAAAATGCTCTGTTAGAGGCAAGAACAGAAAAAGAAGCAAAAGAAAATGCCCTTTCAAAAGCTGATCAAGAAAGCAAGAAGCGAGATGCGGATAGACTCCGAACAGCTGCTTTAAGGGAAAAAGTGTTAAAAGAGTATAAAGAATCAGAGAAAGAACGTACAGCTATAGAACAAGAAGCACAACGCTTAAAGTCTCAATTGGGCACTAAAACCGAGCAGGTAGGTTTGTTAGAGAGAGAGCTGGAAGAAGTAAAGGGGAAGTTGAAAAAGCTAAGTGAATCAGAAGGATCTAGTGCCTCCAGTTTAGGTGCCGATACGACTGGTTCTAAAAAAGTAACAGCGCAAAGAGTTAAATTTTAAGAGTTACTAAATAAAAATCACCCCTCGCCCCCACGTGAATAAATCCACCTGCGGCGGGGGCTCCTCAAAGCATTTAAATCTAGCCAAACCCCATCCTTTTTGCCATCATTCCTTCGATCATATTTTTGCCACCCAAGGAAAGCAGAAGGACCACCAAAATGACTCTCCAAACGCCCCCAGACCCCACCACCCTTCACCCTATTCAAGGCGTCGAACGAACCTGCTTTTTGAAAAACATCATCACCAACCCCCAAATCATCGTGGGCGATTACACGTATTATGACGACCCGGACAGCGTTTATAACTTTGAAAAAAACGTTTTGTACGTGTTCGAATTTATGAAGGACAAGCTTGTTATTGGCAAATTCTGCCAAATCGCCACGGGCGTTCGGTTCCTGATGAATACCGGCAATCATGTTATGGGCGGATTTTCTACGTATCCCTTCAAGGTATTTGGACAAGCCTGGAAAGACGCGCCCCTGAACACAGCTTACAAGGGCGATATTGTGATCGGCAACGATGTCTGGATTGGCAATTCAGCGACCATTCTGTCGGGCGTAACGATCGGCCATGGCGCCATTATTGGAACGAACGCGCTGGTGACGAAAGATGTGGCGCCCTATACGATTGTGGGCGGAAACCCCGCGAGGCTTATTCGGCAAAGATTCCCCCAAGAGACCATCGATTTTTTGGTGCAACTTGCCTGGTGGGACTGGCCCATCGAAAAAATCACCGAAAATTTGCAGGCGATCACGATGGGCGATCTGCAGACCTTGGGGAATTTCTGAGACCCTGAATCTACCCATCATGTATAGTTTTGTCACTTTAATATATAAAATTTTATATACATTTTAGCATTAACCACTTCTTAAGAAATAAACAGTAGAATTAAATAAATGCGAGTTTATTTTTTAATTGATGGAGTGATTTTTATGCGATCCTGTTTGTTTTTTTTGGGCGTCAGCCTGTCGGCGTTTTCGTGTGCTTATGGTACGAGTGTGGGATCTGATCAGACTGGGGTTGATAAAACCATCTCTGGAGCCCTTGGGGGTGCCACTGGATCAGCTACCCTAAACCTCATGCAATCTGTGCAGTTGGAGTCGGGGACCAGTGATATCCTGGCTCTCAGCAAGGTTACTATTAATGGCGCCTCAGGGGGAACGAAGATAGCACCATCAGGAACAGGCCTCCCTTATTCCCTTTTTAAAGATTCAACTTCGACCACCCTAGAATTGGATTTCAATAACCTCACCTTTCAGGGGTTTTCTGCGGACAACGGGGCCATCATTAAGTCTAGTGACCAACCTGGTGTGACGGTTGGTGGTATAGGTTCCGGTCCAGTGACATTTATGGGGAACAGAGCAACAAATGAGGGCGGAGTCATTTATGCCAATAATGGCAGCGTGATTTTTTCTGGTGAAGATTCGGTAACTTTCAGGGGGAACCAAAGTGCAGATAGTGGGGGAGCCATTGCTGTTTCTGGCTCTGGCAACGTCAGCCTTTATGGCACAGGTGTGGTTAATTTCTCAAGTAACAAAGCCCAAAGTGAAGGCGGTGCCATTTATACAGACTCTGGGGCAGTAAATCTTTCTGGAACTGGTCCTGTGAGTTTTAATTGTAACAGTTCACAAAACGGTGGTGCCATTAATGCGGGGGGAGCATTGACCATTTCTGGCAATGTACCCGCCGTCTTTACGAACAATACCGGCCTGGAGAACGGTGGTGCCATTAATGCTGCAGGTGCAGTGACTTTGACGAATACTCAGTTTATGGGGAACACGGCTGGGATGGGCGGTGCTGTGTATATGTCCAGCGCTAATAGCCTTACCTATAAAGTAGACTCATCTATCATAATGAATCCCTCAACTGGTGCCTCGCAGGGGGATAACGATATTGCTGGTGTTGCCGGAACCACGTTCAACAAAACAGGGGCGGGTGATTTAACCATCAACACGATGAACCCCGGATGGTTGGGAACAACGAACGTTAACGCGGGCAGATTCATTGTTGGAGAAAACCCAGAAAACACCGGTGCCACATGGGGCGGCTCTACAACTCCAGCTGGCGCTATTACCGTGAGTGGTACTGCTACCCTAGGCGGATATGGAACGATTAATGCCAGCGGCGTAACTTTTCAGACAGGCAGCACGTGGCTTTTGGGTCTTAATCCCAATACGCAAACGGCAGGACTTTTAAGTCTGACAGGCACTTTGGCTTTGGTTCCCAATATGAATGTTGAGATTGATGGACTGATGGCAACATCAATACCAACTGCTGGCTATACTGTGGCAACTTTTGTAGGTTATACAGGCGATTTGGTGGGTTTGAATAAACTTTTGCTTAAGTCTAATTTGACCCTTGACTCCTCAACATCGGGTAGTCTTATCCTGAAACAAATACAGATTCCTAAACCTGTGCAATTGGGAAGTACTTCAGGTACGACTTATCCTAGCATCAATCTTGCTCTTTTGGCAGCTGCCGCTGAGACACCATCGCCAGACACATTGCCCGTCATAACGCTTGGAACAAACACGCAACTTGAATCAGTTGGGGATAGCTTTCCATTCACAGGACCAAGCTACTCACCTTCCCAAGTTACCGTCAATGGTGCCGCAGGTGGAACAACGGTTCAGCCGGCGACAGGAATATCACCCTTCACCCTTATTACCACGTCATCCACGACTCCTGCTCTTACTCTTTCTGGCTTAACTCTTCAAGGGTTTGGCAGCAGTGGTCAGGGTGGGGCTGTTAATGCCGTCGGTCCGGTGACTCTCACTAACACGCAGTTTGTCGGGAACTCAGCATCTGGAAGCCTCGGTGGTGGTGCTGTGTACATGTCGGGTAACACGCTCACCTACAACGCAGCAACAGGAACAACCACAGTGAATCCTTCTGCCACTCCCGCAACGTTAGGAGATAATGATATCGCCGGAACCTCTGGCGCCAGTTTCTCGAAAATAGGGGCAGGAGATTTAGTATTGAATGGGACCACATTTGGGGGACACGGAGTTGTATATGCCAATAATATGAATTTTGCCTACTCAGGAGGCAGTGCGACCTGGCTTTTGGGTCTTAACTCTGCGAATACAACTCCACGCTTAATTGTGTCAGGTGCGTTGACTCTTCCTTCGGCTATTACGATTGACGCAACTTTGCCAATATCATTAACAGGAGGCTACACCGTAGCAAACTATGTCACTCAGGGAGCTGGTTTTACTAGTGCTCTAAGCAACCTAAATACTCAACTGGCTCCATACAACCTGTTGCTTAGCCCAGGTACTGCTTCTGGGGGGTATACTCCCCTTGTCCTAACGCAAACCCAAATCTCACCAGGTCTCTTCCTGGGCAACTTTGCGCCAGGCACTTTGGCACCGCTTACCCAAAATGTCATGGTCACCTTTGAAGTGCCGGGATACTGGAATTCAACAACAAAAAATGTTGACACAACAAAACCGATTACGAGCTCTGTGCCATCTCCTGGAGAGGGTCTTTTGGTTCGGTATGGTAACGAAAATACCGCATGGAACGGCGCCTCTTTGCCCGCCCCTGGCTCCTATTTTTTTAGTCCAGAAGTTGCTGGTGATCAAGGTTTTATTGGTCAAATCAAGCTCAATAACCATTACGTAACATCTCTTGCCGTAATGAACAATCAGCTCACCGCGGCTAGTGGATTTAGCACAGTTACCCCATGGTCGTGGACGGGATCCGTAGCTTTACCCGTTGGACAGACCTATGCATGGCAACTTTGGAAAACGCGCACGTACCAGAGCACTGATGTTGAAGACGGGGTAGCTTCTTCATATACGGGTGGCTGGCTTGCTCAGGGGAAGTTGATTTTGACAAATACAGGCATTCTTAACGTAACATACCAGATTACGCCTAATGAAGGATTTTCAAACTCTAATTTAACTCCTGTCACCCCTTCCTAACACTTGGGTCAAACAACCACCCCACCTCTTCACGGGCGATCTCAATGATGGGATCGCCTTTTTTCGTTTTAGGTTCACCCTATAAATTCAAAAATCGCCCCTCTAAGACCGTCACGCTTTGGCCTGCAAGATGAACGCGATTATGCTCATACCGAACTTTAATAACCCCACCCCGTTTGGACGCCTGATAGGCCACCATGTCGGTCTTTCCCAACCGGTCCGCCCAATAGGGGGCCAACTTGCAATGGGCTGATCCCGTGACGGGGTCTTCTGTGACCCCAACTCTGGGCGCAAAAAAACGGGACACAAAATCATATTGGCCCCCTGCCCTGCCGTCCGCCGTCACAATAATGCCCCGGCAGTCAATCTCGTTAAGGCCGGCAATATTGGGTTGCAAATTAACCACGTCCGCAAAGCTGTATAATTCAACAATACAGTCATCGTGGGCTTTACTAACACAAACGGGCCCGACACCAAGGGCTTCCACCAATCCATCGGGAACCGCCATGGGTTCTGAATGATAGGCCGGAAAATCCAAGGTTATTTCGTGACCCGCCTTTGACGCCATCAAAATCCCCCCCAGGGAATCGAAATAAATGGGGTTATCGTCAACCTTTAATTCATTCCACAAAACATGGGCCGCTGCCAGGGTCGCATGCCCACACAATTCAACCTCTTTAAGGGGGGTAAACCATCGAATGTCATAATGGGCATTGGGCTTCGCCACAACAAATGCTGTCTCGGACAGATTAATCTCGGTGGCAATCTTTTGCATCAGTTGAGGGGTCGGAAAAGTATCCACCACAAAAACCGCTGCCGGATTGCCTTTGAAAAGTTGATTAGTAAAAGAATCGATTGTCCAAAATTTCACGTTCATCTCGCTTTCATCAAGCTGCAGTTGTCGAGAACCAAACAAGAAAGGCATCAAGACTGCGTTGTAAGCTTTTTAAAAAATTATAATCAGCAAAAAGCTTACCATAAACATCCATTGAAATAGAATCATTTAGTATAACTTTTAGAATTAAAGAGTTGGCCGCACGATCGCCCTGCATTCCCTCGATGACGCTGCTCAGCACATACCATTGTTTTTCAACCAACGGTTTTTCAAAAACATCAACGTTTGTGCCCGTCAACCCATCCCAACGTTTACTCGAACAGGACAGGCGATTCTTGATTCCTTGGCTTCTAAGGCACTGATGATAAAGTTTACGCACCCATAGGCCCGCGTCCAACTGTTGTTGATTGATGGCGCCTTTATAAAAAAGTTGATGTAGATAACATCCATCAAGGGCGGCACTATGCCCGTGGCTCAAGGGGACGGGGCCGTCCAACCCCAACGTGTTGATGACAATTTGCCGCCTGGCTTGCACTTCGGGGGTACCGGAATCAATGGCCACCCTTACCAGGCGAGGTCTCCCTTTTTGCCGATGGCTTCTTTTTACTGTCAGCATGTGACCTCTTTTACCAAAAAAATGGGCTTGTTCTCTTCGATGCGCAACCGATTGGCAAGCAATAATAAGGCCCCGGCTTTAGCCGCTTTATTGTCAATTTTATAGTCCCCTGAATCGGCATCCAGAATCTGAATTCGATGGCCTTGCCGTTCCAAATAGGTGATGACTTTTTTCAAAGAAACCCAATTGGGCTCGGTCGCCTTCAAGAAAAGACGATGAGACAAAAAACTGTCCTTCAATGAAGCTGGAAGCAAAATTGCTTCATCATCAAGTGAATTGGGTGACTGGCCTCCAGGAATTAAATAGCGCCGCCAATCCACACAGGGTTGGGCCGTTACTTTGGTCGGTTTTCGATCTCGACGAACACCAAAACGACTGAGGGCCTTGTTAAGGGCCGTTGGCGTGCGCCCCAGCTGTTTGGCCATGTCTTTAATGGTTTTGCCTTGCAAAAAGGCGGTTTTCATTTGTTCGATGTCTGAATCGGTCCATTCTGCAAAGCGGTCCATCCTTAAATTCCTTTCATTTGCATTTAATGCATGCCTGTATGTTGTTTTTTGCATGCCAATTTTTAAACACAAATTTATCCCGGGTCAAATTTTATTTTGTCCCATGCCCACCAAATGATATAAACGGTCACAAAGGATTCCTTTTCTATGTTACGCATCATTTCTGGTCACTGGCGTCACCATCGCCTGCACTTGCCGCCACCGTCTGTGACACGCCCAACAACCGACCGGGTGCGAGAGGCGCTTTTTAATATACTGGCGCATGGGTATGCCCTTGATTTTAAGGGATTAAAAGTTTTGGATGCGTTTGCAGGGTCAGGTGCTTTGGGGCTGGAGGCGCTGTCCCGTGGCGCCGAATCCGTTTATTTTATGGAAAATCACCCTCAAGTCTCAAAGGTTTTAAAGGCGAATATTGATGCGCTGAACGCCGCCGAAGGGTGCCGCATTCTAAAAGGCTCGCAAGTTCCCATAGCCCCTTGCGCGGTCGATTTGGTGTTTTTAGACCCGCCTTATCACCAACAGCTGGCCCTTCCCACCTGTGCGGCCCTGCAAAAAAATGGGTGGTTAAAGCCGGCGACGTTGATTTGCCTGGAAACGTCCCCCCACGATGTTCCAGCCGTTATAGCGGGCTTGGTATGTGATCAACAACGAAAGTATGGTCAGTCGGTTATAACTTTTTGGCGACATGAATTAACAAAATATTAAGTCCTTATTCCTTATAATTAACAAAATATTATAAGGTATTTGCGGGTTATGAGGTTTTTTTTATTAGGTATTTTATGTGTTTTGGTGAATGGGCCCGTCATAAGTTCTGATGGCTCTGCGTCGCAACAGTCTATCGATGTTAAATCCGCAAAAAGGCTTGAACCTATCAATAATGTGGGGAAAAATCCCAATTACCGAAGCTATTTTCCTCAGGCCCCTGTCGTGCATGCCTATGACCCTTCCCTCTTTGGTGCTGACCTGAAGGATTTTCCCGTTATCGTGAAATTCAAGGTTGATACCATGCGCCAATATTTACCTGATGAAATCGCAAAAGTTATCCACGATAAGAATGATGACAATATGGACCTTTACTGGGTGCCACAAATCAGAGACACGAATAATCCCAATTTAATGCGGTATCATTATTGGCTTTCGCCCAATGGGTCAACATGGCACCGAGGTGATGTATGGTCGCGGGTTTCAAAAACCCCTAGCGGTTTAACGCTGAAAGGCAACAGGGATTCTATTCAAGAGGTTAACGTGCATGACAACGTTTCGTCACCCGATAACTATTCCATTCAAGATTTGCTGCCCGATGAACCTCAAAGCTTGGCATTTTGGTCATTCGTTAAAAACTCCGCCACCAACAGGCACGCCGTAACCCTGCATTGGTTATTGACCTGGTCCGATAATGCGTGCTTGGCGAAAATAGCTGATAGTGCCAAAAATTTAGGCGACATTGGTGATTGGGTGTCGTTGCTGCCCACTTTAAGTAAGCTTTATCATTTTGCGTTTTAGGATCTCGCGTTGAAATTGATAACCGGACAATCAAAGGTTGAGTTGGCTCAGCAATTGGCAACAGGGCTGTCCATTCCGTTGACACACCTGGCGTTGAAACGGTGTGATAATGGCGAGTCGTTGGCCCGCGTTGACGAAAACCTTGTTTTCAAAGAACAGATTGTTATTGCCCATGTGCTGGAAAAGCCGGTTGATTCATCCTTGATGGATTTGTTGCTGATTATTGATGCGGTGAAATCGGCGCAACCTGAATCGCTGGCCCTTATTTTGCCCTGTTATCCTTACAGCCGACAAGATCACCCAACCCCTGACAGCACAGGATCTGCAGCAAAGCTTGTCATGCGTTTATTGGCGGCAGCTGGTATTGACAAACTGATAACGGTTGATATGCACCGCCCCGACACTTTAAAGAATGCGCCTTTCAAGGTATGTGAAGTCAGCCCGATTCCTTTATTTGCAAAAAAGGTTTTGGCAAAAATGTCTTCTGCCCTTATCGTCGCCCCGGACCAAGGGGCCATCCATCGCGCCAAAGCTTTAGCTGACTGCATAAAGACGGACTGGACTTTTTTAACGAAACAACGACTTGAAAATGGCGATATCGTGATGGGATCGCTGACTAGGGGGGTCGAAGGTCGTGATTGCATCCTTGTCGACGATATCATTGATTCCGGAAAAACACTGTTCCGGGCAACCGACTATTTATTGGCAAACGGCGCCCATCAAATTGATGCGTTTGTAACCCACGGAGTCTTTGGCCATGGCTGTTTAGATCGGCTGACCAAATCAACACTGAAAAGTTTAACAATCACCAATACACTGGACTTAGACCCAGGAATCTTGGAACACCCCAAAATCAGTTGCGTGGATATAGCATCCATTTTGGCCAAGAACAAAAAAAATTTGTTTTTCTTATGAAATGAGCTATATTGAATATAGTCATAGTCATATAACCATGGTGATAAAGATGTTGCAACTATCTGCCGGTGAATTTAAAACCCACTGCCTCAAATTAATGGATTTGGCCCGCGACCAACGAGAAACCATCCTAATCACAAAAAGGGGAATTCCTGTCGCTAAGCTTGTGCCTTACGACGATGCCCCGCTTCCTGTTTTTGGGTTTATGGCAGGATCGTTTTCTATAAAAGGCGACATTTTAGAACCCATTCCAGAAAAGTGGGATGTTGAAGATGACCTCTAAAGCCATTTTGGACACGCACACCTTTTTATGGTTTGTTGGGGGGAACAAGGCTGAGTTGAACCAAAAAAACATAAGCGACATCGAACAATATGCCAACAACCACAGCTTGTATTTGTCGGCTATTTCATTATGGGAAATAAGTATGCTTGCCAAGAAAGGTAGAATCACCCTTGAAATACCATGCTTAAAATGGATCGACCAAGCCCCGCAAATGCCAGGCCTAGAGCTAGTCCCTTTAACACCAGCGATAGCCGTTGAAAGTGCCTTCCTTCCCGGTGACTTTCATGGTGACCCAACCGATCGAATGATTGTGGCAACCGCCAGGGTCATCCAGGCTACGTTGATTACGCGAGATGTAAAAATCATCAACTATGGCCAACAGGGCTACATGCAGACCGCCCCGCTCTGAAAAAAATTTCCCATCTTGTCAGGTAGGGCTTTGCTGCCCTATAAATAATCTATTCCCCACCGATTGTTTAAAATGATGGATTATAAAAATACCGTTTTTCTACCCAAGACTTCGTTTTCCATGAAGGCGAGCTTGGCTCAACGCGAACCTGAAATCCTACAATTCTGGCAAAGTATCGACCTTTATGGGCGCCTTCGCGCAAAGGCGGCGGGTCGAAAAAAATTCATCCTGCACTTTGGCCCCCCTTATGCCAATGGACACATCCACATCGGCCACGCGTTAAGCGAGGTTTTGAAGGACATCGTCACCAAGACATATCAGATGATGGGGTATGATGCCCCGTTGGTGCCCGGCTGGGATTGTCACGGGTTGCCCATTGAATGGAAGATCGAGGAAAATTATCGCGCCAAGGGTTTATCCAAAGACGAAATTCCTGTGCTGGATTTCCTAAAAGAATGCCGCAGTTTCGCCGAAAAATGGATGAACACCCAAAAGTCCGAATTGGAACGCTTGGGCATTCTGGCCGATTGGCAGCAACCTTATTCAACTATGACGCCAAGCACTGAGGGGAAAATTGCTGAAAAGCTGTTGCAGTTTTCGATGAAGGGCCTTTTATACCGGGGGTTAAAGCCCGTCCTTTGGTCCGTGGTCGAGAAAACAGCCCTGGCCGAGGCCGAGGTTGAGTATAAAGACCATACCAGCGATGCCGTTTTTGTGAAATTCGACGTGGTCAAGTCACCCTTGTCATCCTTGGTCGATGCGGCGTTGGTCATTTGGACAACAACCCCCTGGACATTACCAGGGAACCGCGCGATCGCCTATGGCCCTGATTTTGACTATGCGGTGATACAGGTTTTGACGGCCACCGATCTGATTGCAAATGGGCAACGATTGGTTCTGGCCAAAGATTTGGTCCCCCAATTTTGCCAAACGGTTGGTCTTGCAGATTATAAAATCGCCGAAACATTTAAAGGCGAACAGCTGCAGGGAACTGTTTGCGCCCATCCTTTTCAAGATCAAGGCTACGATTTTGCCGTGCCGGCGTTGCCAGGCGACCACGTCACGGTGGAAACCGGCACAGGTTTGGTGCATACAGCACCTGGCCATGGCGTAGAGGACTTCATGGTTGGCAAGGCTTTTGACCTAGAGGTCCCCGCGACCGTTCAGGCTGATGGCACCTATTATGCCCACGTTCCCTTATTTGCCGGTCAGCACATTTACAAAGTTGCCCCGAAAATGTTAGAGGCGTTAAAAGACGCTGGTGCCTTATTACATGCCACCAAGTTGCTTCACAGTTACCCCCATTCATGGCGGTCGAAAACCCCGTTGATTTACCGAGCCACATCCCAATGGTTTTTGAACGTTGATGCCATTCGTCAACAGGCTTTAAAAGAGATCGACCGCATTGAATGGTTCCCCGCCCAAGGGCGCAATCGCATTCGCAGCATGGTTGAAAATCGCCCTGATTGGTGTTTGTCACGCCAGCGCACCTGGGGCGTGCCGATTCCGTTATTTGTACATAAACAATCGGGCGAGCCGTTGAAAGACGATCATGTGAATGCCCGTATTGTGAAAGCCATTGGCGAACAGGGAATTGAAGCATGGCACACGTTAGAAGATGCGCATTTCTTAGGCGCAGACCACAATCCAAACGACTTTGAAAAAGTAACCGACATTGTTGATGTCTGGTTCGACAGCGCCTGCACCCAAGATTTTGTTTTGAAACACCATCCAGAATTGGCGTGGCCAGCGGATGTGTATTTCGAAGGATCTGATCAACACCGGGGATGGTTTCAATCATCCCTGATGGCATCGGTTGGCCTGACAGACAAGGCCCCTTATCGCCAGGTCGTTACCCACGGCTTTGTGTTGGATGAAAAAGGCTATAAAATGTCAAAGTCGACCGGCAACGTGGTTGGCCCCGATCAGGTGATTAACACTTTAGGCGCTGATTTGCTGCGGCTTTGGATTGTAGGCTCAGATTATACCCAGGATCTGCGTATTGGGTCAGAAATCTTAAAACATCAAGAAGATATTTATCGTCGTTTCAGAAACACCCTTAGGTATTTGTTGGGCGCTTTGGCTGATTATACGACCGAAGAACAGGTCACCACGAATCAATTGCCCGATTTGGAAAAATGGGTTCTGCACCAATTGACAAAGCTGCATCAATTGCACGCCGATTGCGTGAAAGAGTATGACTTCTCCACGTTCTATACGGCCTTGCACACCTTTTGTTCGGTTGATTTATCGGCCTTTTATTTCGACATTCGAAAAGACAGTCTTTATTGCGATGCGCCAACTTCTGCCAAACGGCGTGCGGCACGGACCGTTATGAATCATGTTTTCTTGGCGTTAACTCACTGGTTGGCCCCTGTGCTCAGCTTTACAGCAGAGGAAGCCTGGCAGGCCCATAGCCTGTCGCCCAAGGAAAATCAGGTCAGCATTCACGAGCGGGAGTTTTTAACCCCAGAAGCTGATTGGTATCAACCTGCCCTGGCAGAGAAATGGCAAGTCATTCGGGATGTGCGCCGCGTCATTACCAATGCCTTGGAATTAGAACGGTCAGCCAAAACCATTGGGTCCAGTTTGCAGGCCCATGTGGCTGTGTACGTGTCTTCAGAAATTGCCCTTTTGTTGAATGGGGTTGACTTGGCAGAATTGGCCATTACATCAGCTGCGACGATGGTGATTGCCCAATCACCGGGTGGAGCGATTACCCTGGACGATGTACCCGATGTTGGGGTCATTGTGAACAGCGCCAATGGTCACAAATGCGATCGATGCTGGCGGGTTCTACCCGAAGTGAACGAAGAAGTGACGTCTGCTGGAGATGAACGGTCCCATCAAGACGTTTGCTACAGGTGTGAGGATGTTTTGGTTGGTCAGGGTTAATGAAACCAGCTTGGATTTTATGTGACGAGGGAAAAGTTGGCACCTACCGCCAATGTTTAGCCTTGGCCAAAATTCTGAACATAGAGGCCGTGCATAAGCCCATCAACCTCAACGCCCCTTATCGTTGGTTCCCGCCTCAAATGATGCTGTGGTGTAAGAATCCGGCAAAATTACAGTCCGTTCTAAGCGAACCCTATCCCAACCTAATCATTGCCGCCGGACGTCAGGCCGTGAACGCGGCCCTTGTTTTAAGGCGCGTGTGCAAGACCATTGTTCTGCAAAATCCCCGTATTGATCCGCGTTATTTCGATTTGGTTATTCCGCCCTATCATGACAACGTGCAGGGCCAGAACGTCATTTCAACCCTGGGCGCTTTGCACCCCATACGACCGGAAGAACTGGCCCCTTTGCGCCACGAGCATTACCAGGGGCCGACAGTAACGGTTTTGATTGGCGGCGACAGTCAACATTATCGTTACACGTCAACCTATATACAAACGCTGGGTCAGACTTTGCGTAACTTGGTGACGACGCCAGGTCCTTTCCATGGGGCGCAGCTGCTGATCACCCCATCCCGTCGATCACGGCCAGAATTGTTGCTTGAATTAAAGCGCATCCTGATGGGAACTGATTTCGAAATGTGGAATAATCAGGGCGATAACCCCTATTTGCGGTACCTAGCCTGCGCCGATACGGTGATGGTAACGGGTGATTCGATCAGCATGATGTCGGAGGCCTGCATCACCGGAAAACCTGTTTATATTCACCAGATCCCTACGTCCAGCAAGCGCCTTTCGAATTTTCTAACGATGTTGTACGAAAACCATCACGCGGCCCCGTTATTAGAACATCCAGGCAATAAACTAACATTTAAACCCTTGGATGAACTGAAACGGGTGCATGGGTTGATATCAGACCGTTTATAGATTTATTGAGTCGACGATGCAGCAGTAAGCCGACTGCGCAGGTCCATCACGACCTTCACAATATCGATAGCTTCCGCAGCATCTTTCCCCGATTCTTTTTCGGTTTTTTCGAATAACTTAATTAAGTCAGGAAGAACGCTGCCCCTTTTCCGCATGATGTCGAAATAAAGCTCTTTTGCCTGCTGAGGTTTTTTTTCATACCCATCGCATTTTTCAGTCAGCCCAACTATTTTCCGCCTAATCGCATTTTCATCTCCTGCGGCAATCCGTTCATCGATATATTGGTGTGCCGGCCGTAAATCAGTCCGAAGACAGTGCTTATCATAAAGTAGCTCTATCATTTTCCGATGTTCTGGCGTAACAGCGTCAGGGTCGTATTTTCCTGCATAGTCGCCTATTCCATTATCGCTAAAGGCTAAGAAGTGACAATAACCGTTAAAATGCCTGTAAATATAGGGACTATCATATATTGTTTTGACTAATGCTTCCATTTCGCATTTAGCAGCCCCTTGTCTTGAGGCATCAAGTTCACTTTGCAATTTCTTTGCCTCTTCAAGATCCTTTTTGTAACCCCTAACCCCATGAGTTAGTCCCCCTATTTTCTTTTCTTTCGCCCATTCACTTGTCCATCTGTTGCTTGTTTGATTCATAAGCCGGTCAATATGATCACGATGGGCCGCTTCCATACTAGGAGACATATAATGATAAGTAGCCCTATTGCTTAGTTTTTCTAAAGGTTCTCGTAATCCCCTTGTAATGGGGCGGATGGCATACGCTTCAATAAAGTTAAGGGCTTTCAGAAAAGGTTCTTCGTCAAGGGAGTTTCCGAGTAATTTTTCAGTTTCATACAGTATCAAAGAAGGATGATAGTCGATCAATTTATCAAAAAGTGTACGGGGTAAGTAATTGACGATTAACTGTTTTAAATAAGACGTTTTGAATGGTATTTTTAAGGCGTCGGTCAA
Organism: Candidatus Finniella inopinata; assembly: GCF_004210305.1. Lineage (NCBI taxonomy): Bacteria > Pseudomonadati > Pseudomonadota > Alphaproteobacteria > Holosporales > Candidatus Paracaedibacteraceae > Candidatus Finniella > Candidatus Finniella inopinata. The sequence continues at coordinate 83,021 of NZ_SCFB01000007.1, forward strand.
ACTAGGGGATGATTTCCCCTCCTGATTCAAAGCGATTCCTGGCTTTGAAGAAGCGCTTGAAGCCGAGGGCACGTAACCGTCCATATCCCCAGAGCTGCTAGCATGCAAAGAACTTACCCAGGAAATGCCTGAAAGGCCCAGAATTAAGATGTATTGATTGAACTGCATACAAATGATCCTATAAAAAAATGAGGACTGCTAGCAACAGCCGCTAACCCTGTATATATACGGGAATCTTGCTGTTAGGTTACAGGAAGCCCTTTAATAAACGGTTAATAAAGACTATTCGCCTTAGGCCTTTTTTCTTAGTATATAGACAACAGTTTCCAACTGCGCAGGCGTTTATTCTTTTATAGCCTCAAGACCGGATCGGTTACGGGGAGGAGAATTTGTGGGACTGGCCTTTCTTTTTCCTTCAAAACGTTCCTCTCCTGAAAGGCCTGACCGTAAAAGATCCGACCATAGATCACGGCCCCTTTCTGCTTCGACATGCTCAAGAACATCATCCACACCAGCAGTATTAGATGAAACCTTTGGCCAAAATGCCTTGAAGCCAGCAACAGCTTTCTATATTCATCGTGGGTCGTTTTGCTACTTTCTAGGACGCTTAGATACTGTCGGTGAATCCAAGCAGGATCATTATTCGATAATTCTTTGTTTGAAATGGCATTCAACATCTCAATACCTCTAGAAACAAGGCAGCTGCCATATGCTTTCAAGAACACCTCAACAGATTTTCTAATTGCAGATCTACTGATACTTGTGCAATCCATTCCTTTTTCATAAAGCTCAGCCAGCTTTACAACTAGGGGCTGCACCATAACGTCAGGTGTACGGGGCAAAAGTTGCATAATGCTTTGGGTTGCTAAGGCGTACTCTTCTGCGCTGGTTGCATAATGTGCCAAAATATAAAAAACGACGGCGACTTCAAGGCGAAAATTTTCGTGATCGTTCAAACCAACTGCAAAAAGAAGCGATTTGCCTATAAACAATCGTTCCTCTGGTGTTGTGATTTTTTGAGCCAGAACTCCCCCTATTTGGGCTCCACTGAGCTTTACATCAGGGTCAGAATCTTGCAGAAAAATGGGAACGGATCTTTGAAGCAATTGCAGATCATCCGTGCTAGCCTGATCTTTTGTCAAGCGAACGTAGGCATCATTTACGGCTGAATACCCACCGTCATCAAGTTGAAACGACAATGGATCATCTTCTGTTTTTTCTTCATCCTTCTCTTTTGAAGAAGGCGATGAATATGGGGTTTTTTCTTCTTCTTTTCTATCACCACAAGCTGGTACGAAATAGGGTTCAGGTGTCTGCAAGTGTCTTCTTAAAACACAAACTTCATGAGATTCATCTCGGTCATATTGAGTTGCATTCCCACTAACCAACGCCATCCCTAATAATAAAACAACTTTCATTAGCGAATGGGCCTTTTTACGCAAGATAATCATTAACAAACTCTTCCTTTCACCGTGTTATACGTTCTATACAATTTTCGCCAAAGTTTAATATATGGTCCCATTTATGGTCAGACAACTGTTTTGTTGGGGGGGGTAGTAAAAAATACTCACTTCTCAGTATCGATTACGTACTCTAGGGCACAGTCATTACGTAAAAGACTTAGTCAGTCATTGTCGTACTTTAAGTATCTGGAAGGGCTTCGTACCGGGCCTGCTGTTTCTATTGCACAATTTTTGCAAGTTCTTGTTCCATGGCGCTTCGTTTTTCACTATCTGAAACTTTCTGGCAAAGCTTCTTTAAACCAGAGATTGCTTCCCGCGCAGGGACGAAAGATGCCCCGGCTGCTTTGCACATGATAACGCTGATATAATTTGTTCTAATCCAGGCTAGGTCATCACCAATTCTCTCTTTTTGAGAAAGAGCTTTTAAAAACTTAACACCTCTGATGGTCATTTCATGATCGGCAGGATTTTTTAAAGATTCTTCAATACAGGCAGTGATTTTACTTTTTTGTTCTGTTTCATAAAGTATGGCCAAACCTTCAAACACCTCTTGTAACAACCAGTCATACGATTTCTTGAAAAGTTGTATAAGCCCGTCTGCGGCTAGATTTCGTTCTTCTAATGTCGTTGTGTTTTCTGCTAAGACGGAAAAAGTAGGGGTCATTTCATAAAAAAAATCGGGAAGTTCAGCTTTGGGAATCATAGGAAGAACAACCTTTCCTATAAAATACAATTCTTCAGTGGTTGTTGCCTTTTCAGATAAAATATTAAAAATAGAAATCCCACTTGATCTGATGGATGAACACGAATGATCAAGAAGAGGCGGAACGGCTGCTCTTAATAACCGCCGTTCTTCAAGGCTTTCGGCATTTGCAGCAAGGGCCGTATAAGCATAAGATGCCCATTGGCGCACATGGTCATTTTTATCACAAAGCAGGTCTTCTAAAATTGTCTGAATCAACCTTCGTTCTGACTCTTCTGTTGCTTTTTTGGCTATGAACTGAAAGCTTTTAGCCGTTTCTTGACGGACCATATCATCCGTATCTATTGCTAAAAGACTTAAAGTTTGCCTGATAACTTGTCGTTCTTTAAATTCCGAAGCTTTTTGCGCTAATTCCTTAATACCCTTAACCCCGTGTTGACGTACGTGGGGGGAAGACGCTATGAGCAGTGGTTGCAAGGATTCCAGCAATTTGGATCGTTCTTCCTGGGTAGTTGCGGTTGTGATAACACACCTAAGTCCTTCAACCGTTCCGTTAAGAGTATCAGAGGGAGAGGAATCGTCACTTGCATGCCCCGAAGCCGCCGTTAGGCTGAGCAAGAGGCTGAGTTTGTAGAGTACATGAATTTTTTGTCCAACAGAAACCACAGGCGATAACCCCCTTTACGTAGATTTGCCTATTATTTAACTTTACTTTTAATTAAATACCGAACTGTTGGTCGCGTCAAGGGAAAGGGGGGTTTGAATAGTGGATAAAAACCTAAACCCTGGTCTTTCGGGCTTAAAGGCGTCGCGCACGGCTTCGCCTATAAAGATAAGAAGGCTTAATAAAAACGCAGCGGCTTGTATACCACTAAGCCGTGGCACCAGCTTTTGGGATTATCATAAAGTCTGTTTTCTTGATCACGATTGCCCCCCTGGAGTAAGAGGATAATGACGACGCAATTTCTCCTGCGGTATCGGCAACCACATAAGCAGCTGGCGGAATATAGGCGCTAAGTTCGTTAGGTGTGCAACCCATAATCGCCAAAGAATCACAAGACTTGCCTAAACTTATTAAAGAATTCATTACAGAGGGAAAATCAGCGGGCTTAGCATCATAATTAGGGAACCTCTCGGCATAGTTTTCTTGATTCACCCCTAACCTTCTGTTCAAATTCACGTTAAACAAGGCTGTTTTTGGTGAAGAGGGCGATCCCTTGCGACTTAAAACGACAGCCGACAATAATTTATTTGAAGTCAGGTTGCCAACCCCTGTCAGGGATCCACTATCAATATCTTCGGTGGAAAATGCTGTCTCATCGTATAAAAACGATTCATGTACCCCATGCGATAGCGTGTTGAAAGAACGAGACACAAATCCCCTAGGCGGCACGAATCGAGCATCGTCATTCTCTAGTATATTTTGCAGACTGAAGACTACGTTTGTACCAAAAAACCTACAGAATCTTTCAAGATATCCTAAAATTCTGGCAAGTCTTTCCTGGAATTTTTTGTCACCTGCGTTCGGTCCAGCATTATTGTATTTTTCGGTAGGCTCAAGGCGTCTTGGAGCTTCTTCAGCTGTTCTTTCTCCTATACGCCAGCTGACATAAACAACGTTTGTTATGGGATCCCGCCCAATGGTAAAAGAATGGTCAGAAAGGTATTCATCAACAAAAAAAGGATATCTGTGATTGTCAATCAACGCGCGGCGTAATTTAGGAAGGGATATTTTACGAAAACACTTATCTTTGAAAGGAATCAGTGTTCTTAAGACAGCGGCTTGCCCCTGGAATAAGCCCTTTTTGTGCTCGTCAAGTTGAACTTTGCTTTGGTCAGCTCCATTACTTATCCACTCTTGGTAATCCGGCCAATCCTGATCTTCACCAAAAATTCCAGCAAACTTGACACTTTCATTTTTTGATAACAACTGGTTCAGTAAGACTGACTCGTCAGCTTTAGCTAATACTCGCAACAACTTTAGGACAACCGTTTTATGAGCCCCTTTCGATGAACCTGTATTGATGTCTTCCCCTGTAACTTTTTCGAAAAAGCCTACTGTTCCAATTACCTGAAAATACTGGTCCTTTTCATCTTCCGTAGCAGGACGATCAGAAACACCCCAAACATCTCCCGCTATGATGTTCTTTGCATCGGTTAATTTTCTCTTTATTTCCTGTTGCGCGGAAGTATCGTAAATCTTCGAATCATCCTCGATCAAGTCCTGTGCTTCTTTGGCCAAAATTTGGGCGTAGCCAAGGCATGTCAGATGCGGATTCATCTGATAACGCATATCGAAATCAGCTCGTATTCTTGTAACATCTGTTGGCGATAAAGCCTGAGCGCAGGTAAAAAAGGCGTATAAAAAGAATAAAAAACGACAGGCCATACAAAAACCAACAGTAAAAAAGTCTATACAATGATATATATATCATTTAATTTCAGGTTTAAAGAAAAAATTCATTATCAACACACCAGGACGTCCATTTCTGCCGGACAACCCCGCAATCGTTTCATAGAGGATAAAACCTAAACCCTGATCTTTCGGGCATCAAAGGCGTCGCGCACGGCTTCGCCTATAAAAATAAGAAGGCTTAATAAAAACGCAATCGAGAAGAAAGCGGTCAAACCCAGCCACGGGGCGTGAATATTGTTTTTGGCTTGGGTTAATAATTCCCCAACGGATGCCGACCCGGGTGGCAACCCAAACCCTAAGAAGTCCAGGGATGTTAACGTCGCGATGTACCCATTCAAAATAAAAGGGATATAGGTCAACCCAGCGATCATGGCATTTGGCAACGTATGCCGCCAAATGATGCGTCGGGTGGTCACGCCCAAGGCTTCGGCTGCCCTCACATAATCCAATGCCCGCGTTCTAAAGAATTCAGCCCGCTTTCGACAAAATTCAATATATGGTTCCATTGATGGTCAGGATACTGATTCGTTAGGGGGGGCAGTAAAAATACTCATCCCTCAGTGTCGATTATGTAGTGTACGGCACAGTCATTACGTAAATGGCTTAGTCATTAACGAAAAACCGAATCGACAAAAGCCTTGTGCCGAGCCCGTTCCTTCTGCTCTTTCACCTGTAAAATTTTTGCAAGTTCTTGCTCCACTGCGCTTCGTTCGTCAGAATCAGAAATTCTTTGACAAAGTTTCTTAAAACTAGAGATGACTTCCTCCTGCAAGTACCATATTTGCGGGTTTTCCAATTCTATATAATTCAGATAGGTTTGTTTAATCCAGTCAAAGTCCTCGGTGGTTTTCTCTGTTCTTGAAAGAACTTCTAGAATTTTAAGGCCGTTATGACCCATAAATTTTTCAGCGCAGGCCTTGACTGTATCTTTTTGTTCTGTTTCAAAAAGCATAACCAACCCATTAACAGTTAAATCTATGCCCCAAACGACCGGCCCCCCTATTAGCTGTATTAAACCATCTGCCACCAATTGGCGTTCTGATGGTATTGTTGCTCTCACAGCTAAAATGGAAAAAATAGAAGAAGCATAGTTAAGAAAATCACCGTTCTCAGACTGAGTAAAACGGGGGTGAAGCTGATTGGCTATGAAAAGCCGTTCTTCAGACGTTATTGCCTTGTCAGCCAAAGCTCTAAAACTAGAAAGCCCACTCAAGACAACATAGTTACACGAATTACTAAGAAGGGACGGGGCGAATTTAATTAGCGTTCGGCGTTCTTCATCACCTTGCGCACTTTTCACCAATGCTTTACAGGCATAAGACGCATACTCTTGCACATTGACAACTTTATCACCAAGCAGGTCTTGTATAACTGCCAGGATCAATCCTCGTTCTGAAAGATCTGTTTCTTTTTCAACCAGCAATTGAAGGCTTGCAGCTGTATTCTTGCGGATTTTATATTCCGTATCCTTAGCTAAAAGTGTTAAAATTTGCCGAATGGCTTGTCTTTCCGCCAATGTTGACGCTTTTTTCGATAATTCTCTATACGCCTCAGCGACTTGTAGACGCACATGGGGGGCGAAGTGCTGGGTTAGAGGTTGCAAAACCTGCATCACTTGAGATCGCTGCACTAGGGTAGTCTCGGTTTTGCTAAGATACTTAAGCCCTTCGGCCATGTCATAAAGCATATCAGGGATAAAGGTTGGTGAGGCAGTGGCCTGTAAAACATCCATCAGGGGTTGGAATTCCAAGGGGACTCCAAGCCTGGTCAAAATCAGCACCCCTTTTACACGAATCCAACTATCTGCTTCCGCCGAGCCATTCTCACTTAATAACGAATTTGAAAAGACGACTAAGTTTTCCTGGACTTTCGGACTTAAAATCATGGGGTCTATCAGTTTTTTTAAACCGTTAATGGCGCCGATCCGGACGCTTTTCGGATTATTAACATTGGCCAGCAATACCAACATTTCTTGTACTCTTTCTTGATTGGTAACATCCTCCGGTGATGGGGGGTACTCTCTACGTATGTCTCCCAGCTGATCTAAAGTCCAAATTTGAAGAAGTTTTTCGTCGTTGTCCGTTGCATTACTAATTAAAAAACTCAACGTTTCCCTTATAGAGGTGGCCATAGTAAATGATGGGGCCGCTCTGAATAAATCAGGCATAAGGCTTAAAACAGCCTGACGATTTTCCAAAGTTTCAGCATTTTTAGCCAGATCATCCAAGACAGTGGCAGATTCCTGTCCAATCGTTGAACTCTTAGCGGTTTTTGCTAACCGGGCAAACCGCCCCTGCCACGTTTCGATCGACAATGAAGAGGTTTCACTTGCATATCCAGTCGAAGCCACCGTTAATCCCAGAAAGAGGGCGAGTTTGAACAATGAATGAGTTTTTTGGCCAGTAGAAACCATTGGTGGTATCTCCTTTTACGCGGAATTACAAGCTATTTAACTTTAATTTTAATTAAATACCGAACTGTTGGTCGCGTCAAGGGAAAGGCGGGTTTGAATAGTGGATAAAAACCTAAACCCTGGTCTTTCGGGCATCAAAGGCGTCGCGCACGGCTTCGCCTATAAAGATCAGCAGGCTTAATAAAAAAGCAATCGAGAAGAAAGCGGTCAAACCCAGCCAAGGAGCGTGGATGTTATTTTTGGCTTGGGTTAATAATTCCCCAAGGGATGCCGACCCAGGTGGCAACCCAAACCCTAAGAAGTCCAGGGATGTTAACGTCGCGATGGACCCATTCAAAATAAAGGGGATATAGGTCAACCCAGCGATCATAGCGTTGGGCAGCATGTGCCGCCAAATGATGCGTCGCGTGGGCACGCCCAAAGCTTCGGCTGCCCTCACATAATCCAACGCCCGCGTTCTGAAGAATTCAGCTCGGACCACACCGACCAGGGGCATCCAACTAAAAAACAGCATGATCCCCAGCAACCACCAAAAATTGGGCTCTATCATGCTGGAGAGAATGATCAACAGATACAAAATGGGCAAACCGCTCCAAATTTCAATCATCCGTTGGCCAATCAGATCAACACGCCCACCAAAGTACCCCTGAATGGCCCCCACGCAGACGCCTATCACGGCGGCAGAAAACGTTAAAATAAGGCCAAACGAGATGGAAATGCGAAAGCCATAGATTAGCCGCGCCAACACGTCCCGGCCTTGATCATCCGTCCCCAACCAATTCTCCCTTGACGGCGGCGATGGCGCTGGCGTGGGCAGGTGATAATTAACGGTGGAGGCGGCATAAGGAATGGGGGGAAACACCATCCATCCCTTCGCCTCGATCAGCTTTTTGACCAAAGGGTCGCGATAGTTGGCGGCAGTCTCGAAATGCCCCCCAAATGTAGTCTCAGGATAGCTTTTAAAAACAGGGCAATAAAAATGACCGTCATACCTAACCAATAATGGTTGGTCGTTGGCGATAAATTTGGCCATCAATGTTGCTAAAAATAAAAAAATGAACAAGCACAAGGACACGTATCCGCGTTTATTCGCCTTGAATTGCCTTAAGCGGCGTTGCATCAAAGGGTTCATACTGTCAGCCTCGTGCTGCTGTCAGGTCAATGCGGCGATCCACCGCCATGTACAGCAAGTCCCCAATAAGGTGCAACACCATGCCCAGTAACGTGAACATATAAAGGGTTCCAAACATGACGGGATAATCGCGGCTCATCGCGGCCTCGAAGCCCAACAACCCCAGCCCATCCAATGAAAACAGAACTTCGATCAAAAGGGACGAGGTGAACAAGATATGAATAAAGGCGGCTGGAAATCCGGCAATGACTACCAGCAAAGCATTACGGAAAATGTGGCCATACAAGACGCGTTTCTGGCTAAGGCCTTTGGCCCGGGCCGTCACAATATATTGTTTGCTGATCTCTTCCAGAAATGAATTTTTCGTCAGCAATGTCAATTTGGCAAACCCCGCAATGACCATGGCAAAAATGGGCAAGGCCAAATGCCACAAATAATCAACCGCTTTGCCAAAAAGGCTTAAGCTTTGCCAATTATCAGAGGTGAGTCCGCGTAATGGAAACAGGCTCCAAAAGCTGCCGCCGGCGAACATGATAATCAGGAATAGGGCGAACAGAAAACTGGGAATGGCATAGGCAATAATGACCACGCCGCTGGTTATGACATCGAAGCGCGATCCATCACGAACCGCTTTCGCAATGCCAAGGGGGATAGATATGCAGTAAACCAAAAGGGTTGTCCATAGGCCAAGCGAGGCTGAGACTGGTACCTTTGAACAAACCAACGAGACAACCTTTTCATCACGAAAGTAACTTTTGCCAAAATCAAAAGTCAGGTAATTGCCAATCATTATGAAAAACCGTTGGTAGGCGGGTTTGTCAAAACCGAATTGCCGCTCTAGGTCTTTGATGAACGCGGGGTCGATGCCCTGGACGCCCCTGTAACTGCTTTCATAGGATGCGGTGCTATCAAAGCCAAAATCTTGGCCGCCGCCCCCAAAGCGATTCTCAACGTCTGACGATTCGCCCCGTATTTTGGCCAGAATTTGCTGGACCGGACCACCGGGTGCTGCCTGAATGATAATGAAATTGACAAGCATAATCCCAAACAGGGTTGGGATTATCAGCAAAAGGCGCTTTAAAACATAGCCGGTCATTTAGTTCCAGGAGGCAGGTTCCAGGTGCCAGGAGTCAAGTTTCAGAGAAGTACAAAATTCACATGGTTTTGAATGCCCGCGTACTTTTGTATTTTTCTGGAACCTGATACCTGGAACCTGTAATGTGTGGTGCCCTCGGGGAGACTCGAACTCCCACATCCTTGCGAATAGTAGATTTTGAGTCTACCGCGTCTACCAATTCCGCCACAAGGGCTAACGATCCCCATCATACTTAAGATACATACCCAATTCAAATCATTTTTCGGGATTTTTGTGAGAGAGATTTTAGCTAAGAAGCGTTATGAACAAGCAAGTCTTGAATCAAGGCTCTGACGCGCAAGATGTCATACTTGGGGTCTGTTTTACCGGAACCTAGAACGAAATCAAAATAAGCCGAAGGTGTTTTTAAATCAAAAGAAGTGGGGGAAGCAGTGTTGGAACCATATGGCTTTAGAGCACAGCCTTGTCTTGCATTGATGCGACCAAAAACGCCTGTTCCTCCGAAATTATTGACTGCAGTTAGATGATTACGACCCAAAACATTATCGAAAATAATCGTCAATACCGTTCCAGAATCTTCTTGACCTAGAGGATCACTGGTGAACCAACCCTGGTATATGCTGTCCGAAATTCCAAAAATAGCCCTAAGAAAAATGGACAGTTGCTCAGCTGGCGTTTTGCAGATAGGAGTGTCACTGACTGTGCCGCCAATGACCAAAGTAATTGAAAAGGGAGAATAGTTACTTAACTGATTGAACAAAGTAGCGGCTTGTTTACCTGCTAATATAGTATACTCGTTGGCAGTGGGGCCTTGCACAACCTCTCCTGTACTTTTAACACTGCTGGCACCAGAACATTCGCCTGTCTTATACCCAGAAAACAAGAAACGCACACCACCAGAGCTGAAGCTGGGAGCACCTAGCTTATACCCAGAAGACAGTACAGGCGCAGAAGGGGGTAGACCGCTGAAGCGTACGTCATTTTGAAGAGCCTCAAAACCAAACACTGAATCCATCAAATTATCCACAGCCTTGGTAAGCGTCTGACCCGTTACATTTGTACTGACATCATTTACAACCGCGGAAATCGGGGCGCATCTATGGGATCGTTGCGAAGAGCTTGTGTCGCTATTGGGAAACCCAATGGCCGTGGCGATAGCACGAAGAGTATGCGTCCCTATAAAGTTAGAGGGATAATCTATGGCTTGCTGCCTTGTCACGAGGCCTACTTTGTCAAGTCCGTCCATGGCACCGGAACCGTCAGCTACGGACAGTTTCTGCAAGGCAAGTTTATAACCAGGGGAAGAACTGGTTTCACCAAGGGACAGACCATACTGGGCCAGTTGTTTATTCAGCATCACAAAAGGACTGGTTGAAACCACAGAGGGAGCGTACCCTGTCGCCATGGCGATTGCACTGAAAATTAGTTTAGTATTCTAAAAATTATTTCCTAATTTTTTATTCGGCTTTTCTGCTGTTCTATCCGTTGTTATTATTCTTTTTTCTCAATAAAGAAAAAGGAAACAGGGATGCAGTTATCAGATACTTTCCTCAAACATTTTGAACCTCTTGCCGATCCTCGTATTGATAACCACAACAAGCTTCACAAATTGCACGATATCTTGGTAATAACAATATTGGCCACAATTTGTGGCGCTGATAACTGGGTTGATATTAGTGAATTTGGCAAAGCCAAATACGATTGGTTATCAACATTTCTCGAGCTGCCTAATGGTGTGCCATCTCATGATACTTTTGGCCGTGTGTTTTCCATACTTGACCCAGAGCAATTTGAATCCTGCTTTTATGCATGGATCAAGTCACTCTCTATCGATGTTAATTCTGAGATTATTGCTATTGATGGAAAAACGCTACGGGGTTCTGGCAACAGAAGAAAAGAGAAAAAAGCCCTACACATTGTAAGTGCCTGGGCAAGCAATCAAAGTCTTCTTTTAGGGCAAGTTAAAACGGATGAAAAATCCAATGAAATTACAGCCATTCCAAAATTACTCAAGATGATTGATGTTACTGGTAGTACAGTCACCATTGACGCCATGGGTTGTCAGCAGTCAATTGCTGAAGAGATCTTAATTCAAGGTGCAGACTACGTATTAGCTCTAAAAGATAATCAACCGAAGCTTCATGAAATGGTCAAGGCAATTTTCCATATAGGAGAATCACGTCAGTACAAGAAGATGCTTAATCGACGGAAAGTAGAGAAGATCCATGATCATGGTCGCATAGAAACACGTCGCTATACATTAGTATCAGCACGCGATCCGGCAGTATTTCAACTTCGTTGGCCTGGGTTAAAGGGTGTTGGCATGCTTGAAACAACACGCACAACTAATAATCAGGTTGAGCGTAGTACCCGCTACTTTCTAACAAGTTTAGCCTATGAAAATATTGATCAGTTTATGGTTGCTGTCAGAAAACACTGGAACATAGAAATTAACCTGCACTGGTCTTTGGATGTAGGTTTTAGGGAAGACCATAACCAGGTGCATGTTGGCCACGCGGCCAAGAATTTGGCTGTCATGAGACGTATTGCTTTGAATCTACTCAAGCAAGAAAAAACGAATAAACGAGGGGTGAGCTGTCGACGGAAGGTAGCAGGCTGGGACAACAAATACTTATTGAAAATTCTAACCGCTGACCACAATTTAAAGCGCGTTTGAGCGGATTGACTGATATAAACGGTAAGTCTTTTAAAGGGGAGGATAGTGTCTAAAAATAAAAAAAACAGGAAGTAGATCTCTCAAAACCTACAAAATCAAATCAATCTACAAAAGTTTGGGAAATAGCAGAAACCGTAATTTTAAAAACTAGGCTGAGGAGATGTCAGTGCAATCGCCATGACCCTGTCGCCACGGTATAACCACCAGTCGGGAACGTAAAACTTGTGCCAAGCAATAGTCCGTCAATCTCGATGTTCGTGGGCAAGGTCAGCTTACCGGTCAAATTCAAGCGTGCCTGTGTTGCCGTGCTGGGGGTTAGGCCCAAAAGCCAAGTCCCGCCCGACAAATCTATCGTTGGGGCGTAAGTTTTTCCATAGCCACCAAAGGTACCGCTGGTCAAGGTAATTGTCCCTTGTGTATCAGCGCTTCCCCACTGGGCAGTTGTATGGCTTCTATCACCAACAATCAAGCTGCCCGCATTGATGGTTGTACCACCCAACCAATTGGCGTTAACGGTATTCAACGTCAATGTCCCCGCACCGCCTTTGGCAAATGTAGCAGTGCCATTAGAAGCAATGTCTGTATCGTGGGCCGCCCCTGCTGTGGCCGGAGTTAGAACACTCGTGAATCCTGAGTCGGCTGTGTAAGCAAGGGCACCCCCAGCAGGCATAGTTATGATTCCCGAACCCGTGCTGTTTACAAACGATGAGAAGCTGATGTTTTGAAAATTAATGGTGTTCGGAATGGTTCCCCTGAAAAGGGATGAACCAGAGGAGGTAGATGAACCCGTTATAGTCGTTCCGCTTGACGCACCTGTGATAGAAACGCCCCCAGTGAAGTTGGTTAAATCAGTGCTGGTTGCCTCCACTGTATCGGTCGCTGTCGTAAGGGTAAGGATGGGGGTTGTTGTAGTGTGGGCGCTTACCCCAGTCGTAAGGGCATCATTTATGCTAATATACGGATAGCTGGTGCCGCCTGAGGTAATTTGCAAGTTCACCACATCCGCCCCATACGCACACGTTAACGCCGACAGGCTGACGCCTAATAAAAACATCATTGTACGCATAGAAATCCCCCAAAATAAACAGACCTTATTTATTGTGATTTTGAAGGTTTTTTATTAAAATATAGTTAAAAAATCAATATGTTTTTATAACATAAACAATATTATAAATTGCGAACAAAGAAATTCCGAAAAATGATTTGAATCGGGTATAATGACTATGATGATTGCTTCTTTTTTAATAGGCGCCTGTTTAGCAAGCTTTGTGACGGTCCTGGCTCAGCCTATGACCAGCCTTTGGCGACGGTCGGTATGTGATGGGTGCGGTCGGCCACTAAAGTGGTTTCAAATGATCCCAGTTCTGTCATCCTGGTTGTTACGCAACCGTTGCCACCATTGTAATCACCGCCCAAGCTTGCTTTACGGATTTGTTGAGACCCTGACAGGCCTAATGTTCGTCCTAACGGCCAGCGTTTTACCCCTGGGTTGGCCCCTTCTTATCACCGATATTTTCATCGTTATAGGATTACACATCAGCCTGTGGGATTGGCGTTGGCGCCAAATTCCCATCAACGACCTGGCATTGCTTGGGGGATTAACAATCTTACATTTAATGATGAAGGGACGTTTCCCTGTATCGTCTTTGATAATGGCTGGCTTGTTATTTTTCTTGTGTGTGATTTGGCGCGTAAGGGGCAGACCTTTCCCCTTAGCCAGTGGCGATTGGGTTTTGTTGGTTATCACAGCTGCATGGCTTCAACCTGAAACCCTTCCTGCGTTTTTAAGCATCCTGGGTGGCCTTGGCCTTCTTTCAGCCATCCTTTACCAAAAACACTACAGCACACCTTTTTTCCCCTTTGCCCCCGCCATTTTGCTGGCGACATGGATCTGTTTGGTTTTTTAAACAATACCTTAATAAATATACGGCAAGATGTTAGATAAGCGCCTTTGTACAATTGTGGCTTTACCGTGCATCATTTATTATATTTTCTTTCCTTATTTGCCCTAACCGCCACGCCTGTCTTTCCCTCCTCGCAAAGTCCATATCCAGCCCATCTTAAAAGCGCTCTTTTACCGTACCAGGTACACCCAGACGATTGGTGGGAGGGGAAATTCACCTTAAAAATGGGCCAAGAAGTTTATGGAATGTCTGTCGACGAGATCAAACAAAAACGGACGGCTCAAAGCCAAAAAAGTGCGGCCATTTTTGAAAATTTGTACAACGAGAAAAACGGCACAATCCCCTTGAAAACCCACCGGTTATGGCTGACAAGCCAAGAAAACCCTTTTGAGGCTGACCCACACCATTTACAGTCTTATGTTCAAAGCATCAAACGATTAATAGCCCTGCCGTGGGAGCATCATTTTTGGTGTTTGCGGGCAGATCAAATCCCCAAAACCATTCAATTTTTGAAAGACAGCAAAGCCGACATTCATATTCATGAACTGAATGAGATTTTGCCCCAGATGAAGGGTCGCCACCTTTACCAAGCGTATTATGACCACAAACATTTTTGCCTGGCTAGCCATATCGTGCGCCATAATATTGTTTATCTGAACGGGGGCATTTATGCGAATCTAGGTACTTTATTGCAGGAGGACCTGACGCCGTTTGCGAAAGCCTATGACCACATATGGTCGTCTAATGGGAAATGTCTTAGCCAATCTTTTTTCGGCTATCAACAAAATGATCCGATTATAAAGGCCTATCTAGACAGCCTTGATCGGCTGCACCAAATGCCTAAAGCAGCTAAAGATCTGACTCCAACTTTTGAAACCCAACGGTTTTGGTGTGAAGAACCTCATTTGATGGCGTGTATCGACAAATTCAGCATGGACAATATTCGATTTTTGTTTGTTCCAGAGGGGGATAAAAGTCTGATGACCATAAGCCATGCGCAATCGTGGCGAAGAGGAAACCTTTTCGGGAACGCCACCATTCTTGAAGGGAAAATCAATATTTTAGAGATTGACCCTGCATCCTCGTCAGCACGCCCCATCAACCCATATGTGCGCAAATTGTTGGCAGATCCTTATGATAAAAGCACAGGAAATTATGCCTATTACAGCCATTTTTTTACCAACGTTTATGAAAAACTTTTCTCAACAACGGTTGATAACGTGCGCGAAAAAAGGACCCGGCTGTTGCAACGGACCCGATCTATCCTGGACGTCCTGCATGAAACGGGGTCCAAGCGGTTAAGTCCTATTCCCTATCTGACCCATCGGATCTGGCTGACCAGCGACGCGAATCCTTTTGAGGTACCGGAAGATCGCTTGAGTTTGTATTTTCAAAGCCTTAAGCAGTTAAAATCGGCAAAGTGGGTGCACCATTTTTGGTGTTTGGATCCTGCTAAAATTCCCACAACCATCAAGATTCTTGAGCAATCGGATTGCGGCATTCAAATACACAAACTGGATGAGGTTATGCCTTCTTTTCGGGCCAGGGATATTTTTTGGCGCCTCTATCAGGCAAAATATTACACAGCCGCCAGCGATATCGCACGTTTTAATATCATCAATCTAAAGGGTGGGGTGTACAGTGATTTCGGCGTCGAATACAACACGGACCTTGGCCCTTACGTGGAAAGATTTGACTATATTTTTGGTCAAGAAGGGTTCCTGGCTGGAACCAGTTTTTTGGCAGCCCCAAAAAACTCTCTCGTTATCAGCAATCTATTAAGGTTCCTAGATACCGTGGACCGGGTTCATCCAGACTTTAGAAATTTTGGCGATGGAATTGCGACCCCCCCGTGGACAGCGCTTGGCATTTTGACGGTGATGATGGATCTTCATACACGGCAGACAGACCGCATTCTCCCCTGCCCTTATGGCTCAGATTCTTTGGTCAAGGCGAACCATATGGCCAGTTGGTTAGGCGACGGGAAGTTTGGTCAAACGTCGTTGGAACGGCAGCCGATATCCCCCGAAATTATCTTTGGCGACAGATCCTTGTTAGCCAAACCTTATCGAATGAGCTTTACAGAGGATGCGTTGTTAGAACGCTTTACATTACCCGTGGCCAAAAGTTTGTATAAGGTTGAAAAAGCCCAGTTAGAGGAAAAACGCCAGGCGCTGTACCAAGGCTTTAAAGACACCTACTACAATCTGCAGGCGGGGCCCAACGGCGCCCCCATACCCCAAATCAGCCATAGAACGTGGATAACCAGCGAGGACAATCCTGTCGAAGTTCCGGTTGATCGTTTGAACATATACCTTGATAGCATTCAAATGCTGGATGCTTCGCCTGGCTGGCAACATATTTTTTGGTGTATGGATCAAACGCACTTGCCTCAGACGGTGAAGTTTCTACAAGAAGCAAAGGACCGTTTGGGCCTCAATATCCAAATCCGTGACATTAAAGATATTTTACCGTCCATGAGAGGGCGATCTATTTTTGAGGCTTTTTACAACGATAAACGCTTTTGTAACGCCAATGATATTTTCAGGTTAAATGTACTGCACAACCAAGGCGGGATTTATGCAGACATGGGGTGTACATTTTTAAAAGATTTGACACCTTTTCTTGAGATTTATGATCGTCTGTTTTTTCTGTACGATTGGGGAAATATTGATCATGGTGTGTGTGCTGTAAAACCCCATGATGATATTCTTGATCGCTATCTAAACAGCTTAGAAACTCTGCATCTTTTACCTAAATCAGTTAAAACCCTAACCTCTTCGGCATCCAGCCAATTGACCTGGACAGGGTCCCATCATTTGATGATCATGTTAGATCTGTTCAGTAAGGAAACAGATAAGATTATGTTCATACCCGAAGGGCAATTTCTAACAATTAAACAATCCCACAGTTGGGGCATCTCAGCTAAGTTTGGCAACAAGTCAATTTTGGAATCGAAGGTTGATGTATTTCATCTGGTATGATTTTTTGTTTAACCATTTGTTCACCCTTCTGAGTCTAAAATAAATCTTATAGTTTTTTATAAGGTATATTAAAAATGAATCGACGTTGTGGTGCCGTATTGTGTTTATCGTTAAGCTTTTGTGCACCTTTATGTGCTCTTACCTCCTCCACTTTAGATGGACCATCTTATTTTAATTCGGGAAAGATAAAAGCCAATATATACCATGCCTTCGACTTGGCTTATGTGACGGTGAATCCTTTGATACCACCGACCTTTGAGGGGGCTAATACAACGCCGATCAATGACAGGCTAAAGTATATCGCGAGTAAGGGGTACACTCACATACAGATTTCACCGCCCATTCAAACAACACCAAGCGTCCAATACCATGACGCTTGGTGGGTTTCCTATAAACCGCTGATCTGTGATTTAGGCTATGCTGCTGACGCCTCCACATCCCCTTATTACCAAAAAGAGCTAGAGGCAGCAGCGGTCGTTTTAGGAAAACCATTAAAAGATTATTCCACGTATGGGGTAAAAATTAAGATGAGTGATGAAACCGAACGGGTGGTTGGATACCGGTTGGGATCGGATCGCTATGGTTCCGCTGCAGATCTTGTAACTTTGATCAAAAATGCAAAAGCATACAATCTTGGCATTATTGTCGATGTGGTTTTTCACCAAATTGGATGGCAAAACGAGGAGTTCTCTGAGAACCCTGTTGGCTATACTTTCCATGCCGTTAACTGTTCCGGACCCAAGATTGGATCCATTAAGACCACCGGCATCGGTCTTATTGACCAAAGTAGCCTTTCCAACGTGCATTTAAATTCAAAAGTGAGCAGCTTGAAGCCAAAACCTTTAGTGTCTGCAGCATCTGTTGAAGCAACCCCCACAGAGACGACTACAACAGAAACTTCAACAGGAACGACTTCTGCTGAAGCAGCTCTTGTTGAATCAGCTCCTGTTGCTGCTCCAGCTCCGGTTGAAGTCATTCCAACACCTGCAACAAATTTCATTGTTCCCTTTGATCCTTATAATCGGGATGTTTGGCAACACGGACCTGTTCTGAATGTTAATGATCCTATGGTACAAACAATGGCCGTAGGGTATCTGCAGCTGCTCCACGATATAGGTGTTGTAGGGCTGCGTTTGGACCACGTCATAGCTACAGCTAATGAAGGTGGATTGGGGGGGCTTTGGGCCATTTTAGCAAAAAGCCCTGATTTTCCTTTTGGGTACGCAGAAGTTTGGAGCGGCAATCTAAAGCATCTTCCAGCTTTTGGCCCCGTCTTTCCTTTGGAAGATTTTGTATTTCATTTTCGATTAGCCGAATGCTTTGTTGCCTATGATAAAACAGTTGATCTGACTAAGCCCGAGGCCATTGGTAATATGCCTGCCGTCACATTTTCTGTAAATCATGATATTTATCCAAAAGTTGGCAATACCTTGAAAAACGGATTTTACAGCAGATCCCAACATCCAGACGATGATTTTGATAAAGCCCAATCTCACTTAGCGATTGCCTATTTATGCGCAAAACGAGACGGATCTCCCCTTATCTTGCGTTTTGAAGATGAAAGGGACAATAAGAAATTAATTCAACGGGCTTTGGCTTTCCGCGTTTTAATGGAAGAAAAGAATGCACCACACGAATATATCGTTAAATTAGCAGACGACGTATTTTTAATTGCGCGTCAGTTTGGTTTTGTTGTCATCAACAGAGGAACAACTCATTCTTACAGGTTAAATCAAGGGATTATTAGAGATAAATTTATTCCGAGCGTTTACATTCCCGATGGATCCTATGACGACTTGATCGACCTTGGAACCGAACGCAGGGGGAATTACCAACTGTCTAATTTAAACATTGAAGTTAGCCCCATGGACGCAAAATTTTTGGTTCTGAGCAAACCTACCTATGAGCAAAAGTCTTATGACATAGTCTTCAAGACAGTGTGCGGTGCAACACAACCAACAGACCAAGTTTGTGTTGCAGGAAGCCACCCTGTGTTGGGAGATTGGTGGGTGCGATTTGATCTTTTGAACGGGATGACGTGCAGTCAATCTGCATCAAATTTGGGTGGACTTTTTCCCAATTGGCAATCGAGGCCTTTACGGTTTCCGGCAGGAACAAGTTTTGGTTATAGGTTTGCAATATCGAATATCGGTGGCGTAGCTAACACAGGTGTTATTCGACAATCGGAAAAGGGTGGAGAGCGGCACTATATGGTTAACGGTGATGCAACCGTACCAGAAAACCCACCTGCGGCGTGGTAATGAAACAAACTGATTTGAAGAGAGGGGCATCGAGCTCGAAGGAATAAAAAACACCAATAGGTGAGGTAGGTGAAAAACACCTGTTCACAAAACCCCCATACCCTTTATAGTGCGGTTATAAATTTGACGCGTACAATTTGTGGGGGTCAGTATGAATCAAAAAAAGCTTTTAGCAGCTTGCGCCATTGGAAATATTATCGAATGGTACGAATTCATGATATTCGGCTATTTTGCCGCCATCATTGGAACTTTGTTTTTCCCATCATCATCTTCCCTGGGTTCTCTGTTCAAAGCCTTTGGCGTTTTTGCCATAGGCGTTTTGGTGCGCCCGCTGGGGGGGATTCTCTTTGGACACATCGGCGACAGATTTGGCCGAAAAACAGCACTTCTTGTGTCCATTTACCTTATGTCCGTTCCCACAGTCGCCATTGGCTTATTACCCAGCTATGAAAGCATCGGTATCTTTGCGCCCATCGCCCTTTTGTGTATTCGTGTTTTACAGGGGCTGTCTATGGGGGGGGAATATGCAGGAACCATTGTCTATTTAGTGGAAAACACAAAAACATCAAAAAAAGGCCTTTATGGAAGCCTAGCTGCCTTTAGCCTTGTTCTTGGAATGGCGGCGGGATCCCTTGTTTTTGCCGTATTCCATGCCTTATTAACAAAACAGCAATTGCTTGATTGGGGTTGGAGAATCCCCTTTTTGCTAAGTATTGTGGGATTAGCTTGGGGACTTTACCTAAGGGTAAAATTAGAAGATTCTGGGGTTTTTACAGAACTTAAAGAAGCTGGTAATTTGGCAAGAATTCCTATAAAAGAAGCCTTCTCAGAAAGTTCAAAACCGTTGTTCCAAACCGTCCTTATCCAGTGCCTACTTGGCGTTGGCATGTACACAATGACGATATTTTACGCAAACTATGCAAGGGAGCATTTTGCCTCTCTTAGCTCTGTGTCCCCTATTCTGCTGAATACACCAGGCGTTATAGCCATTGGATTGGCTGCTATAGTGGCGGGTAAATTTTCAGACATCTTTGGAAGAAAAAACGTCCTTCTTTATTCAGCCATCTGCTCGTTTTTTGTCTCATATCTGACTATTCCCTTGATAACCCATGGCTCGGTAGAGTCATTTTTTATGGCCCATATCATGTTATCAACTTTGACAGGCTGTTTTTTGGGCTCGATTCCGTCCTTCTTGGCGGAAAGCTTTCCCACAAAAACACGTTACACATGTGTGGCCTTAAGCAACAATTTAAGCATGGGAATTTTTGGGGGCACGGCACCCATGGTGATTACCTACTTGATTGATAAATTTCACGACCCCGTCATCCCGAATTATTATCTGATGGTAAGCGCCTTGATCACGGTTTTAAGTATATATTTCTCTAAAGATAAGAGGCTATCGCCAGATAAGGAGCTCAGCTATGCGAGGGAATTCAAACATAATTAAAAACCTTCACATTGTACCAAGGGAACTATTGAGCCATGGAAAAAAAGGATCAGAGTCTTTAAGTTACAAGGCCCCCATTAAAAATTTTGCAACCCATCCAGTATTGAAGGATTATTTTAAAGAAAACTCAGGTTTTCTTTCCATTCAATGGGTTAGAATTAGCCAGAATGAACAGGTTGATATTCACGAACACGACGTGGATACCCTTATGATCGCCTGTGCCGGAACATGTTTATTGACCGGTGAAGTCAACAAGGTTTTTAAAGAGGGCGATACTGTTTTGATTCCCAAGAATTTTAAGCACGGATTAAGCAGCTATGGGGGTGAATTATTCTGGGGACTTTCTCTAAGATTTTGTGCTACAACCCAACTATTGGAACAAACTTAAACGTTTCTTTTAGGTAGCGTATAGTACCGAAACTTGGGCTTTGAGAATATGTCTTTCAATGGTGAAAACAGTATTTCTGTGGCGTATAATGAAAGTGTGCAGCTCACTCTTTTGGATATTTGCGCCCCCTTATTTCAAACGTTTGGCCTGATGACCTTTGGGTACAAAAGGATCTTTAAAGACGGTTCCTACCTTTTCTTGTCCACAAACACTCAATGGCAATCGCACCATCTTTATGAAATTCATAACCATGGCCAGTTCTTTAAAAATGCCATGTTAGAATGTGCCGACACACCAGAATTCGCCTTTTATAGAACCATGTGGCCCTCCTCTCCCTCCGACCATTTTCTGCAATCGCTTAACCAATATGGCATGTGGAACGGAATTAACTTTTACAGGAAAAAAGACGACAGCATCGAACTTTGGACATTTTCAACTAACCCAGAACAGCATCAAGATCCCAACAGTTACATAAAAATTCTTAACCATTTAGAGCGCTTCATTGCATTCTTCAATGTAAAAGCCTGCAACATTATCGATGTTTCTGATAAAAAAAAATTGGCTAAGTTCAAAGATGGGCTGGATCTTGTATTGATTGATGAAGCAGGCGTGACATCAATCAATACGGAATTTTTTTTAGACGCCACAAAAATAAATAACATTCCAATCTTAGTTGGCTCTCAATTTGTGCAGCTTTCTAAAAGGGAAACCGAATGCCTTAGGCTTATCGCTTACGGAAAAAGCGCGAAAGAAGCCGCTCATATTCTAAAAATATCACCCAGGACTGTCGAAGGCCTGCTTGTGAATGCGAAACTAAAGGCGGGAGCTTTGAACATGTCTCAAATGACATCATCTTTTCACCAATCATGTTCTTTAATGGGAATAAAATAACTTTTGTGTCAGCGACAAAGAATGGGGTATATGATTCACAAAATTGTTGTCGCGTCAACCAATGAAGGCAAAGTCAAAGAGGTCAAAGGCGTTCTGGATACGTTAAAGGACTTAGAGTTTGCGGTTGAGTCATTGCGTGATTATGCCATCACTGAACCAGACGAGCCCTACAATAGTTTTTTGGAAAATGCTGTTCACAAAGCCAAATATTATGCGAAGCATATCCAGCAACCAACGCTCTCAGACGATTCTGGCTTGTGTATTCAACCACTTGCTGATTTTCCGGGGGTAAAAACCAAGGACTTGGTTGAAGAGTGTGGAACCTTGAAAAAGGCTTTTGCCAGATTGGCAGGCCTGTTAAAAGACCACAAGAAACCAACGGCTTATTTTAACTGCGCAATGGTTTTGTATATACCCAAAACGGACGTTCTAATACCTTACGAGGCCAAAATGCATGGCACCATTACCTTCCCACCAAAAGGCACACAAGGTTTCGGTTTCGATCCGATTTTCATCCCCGAAGGATTCGATCAAACGCTGGCCGAACTTGGTGACAGTGTCAAAAACCAAATAAGCCATCGATCAAAAGCCCTTAAAGGGTTGGTGGAAAAGTTGCGACAGGGACTATAATCTGCGGTTATTTAAAGCTTTCAGATAATTTTCTTATATTTCTTGGTTTCCCTTTAAAATAAGCTTTATACCCCTGGAATCCACAAAGGTTTTAAAAATTTGTTAATCTTCTTTATGCTAGGGCGTGTCATCAATTGAATAAGTCATAGATTTCTGTTTTAATTGAGAAAAATTTTACGAGGTTTTTTTCGGTGAGACGCTACGCATTACGGGATGATCAATGGGATCGCATTAAGGGTATGCTACCTGGAAGGGAAGGATATGTTGGTGCAACAGCAAAAGACAATCGCCTATTTATAGAAGCCGTTCTATATCGATATCGAGCTGGAATTCCGTGGCGTGATTTACCGGAACGTTTTGGGGATTTTAGAGTTATTCATCTACGCCATTCGAGGTGGAGCCAATCAGGTGTGTGGAAGAAAATTTTTGAGCTATTAAGCCAAGATGCTGACAATGAATACGCTATGATTGATTCAAGTATAGTGCGTGCTCATCAGCACAGTGCTGGTGCTAAAAAAAAGAATTCTCAGCTGACCAAGCGATTGGACGAAGCAAAGGAGGATTAAGCACCAAAATTCATGCCACCTGTGATGCGTTGGGAAATCCAACAGGGTTTTATTTAACAGCCGGACAAGATCACGATTTAGAAGGTGCCGATGCCTTAATAGATAACCTTACGCAAGCTGGTGCCGTCTTAGCTGACAAGGCTTATGACGCAGACGAACGTATGAGAAAAAAACTTGAAGAGAAAGGATGTGAGGCGGTCATTCCCCCAAAAAAGAATAGGATCAACCCTTGTTCGTATGATAAAGACCTCTACAAGGCCCGGCACCTCATCGAAAACTTCTTCGACAAACTTAAACAATACAGAGCCATAGCCACTCGATATGATAAAACAGCTCGAAACTTCCTGGGAGCCATACATTTGGTTGCTGCGGCTATTTGGCTTAATTGATGACACGCCCTAGTTTGGAAAGTAAAAGTTTTTAAAAGTAGGCAAAAATGAAACGCAATAAGAAGATTTCTTTCATTGAGCGATTAGGGTTTCTAGCCTTAATGTTGCGGGATATATTTGCATTTTTGATATCCTTAAATTATTTTCTCTTTTCCAATATCATGCGGTTTGCTAGCACACAGTACCTTGAAAAAATAAGCGCCGCTAGTGCGAGACGTGCTTACGCCCGGGCATTACGTAAGGTCCCGGCTTATAAAAACTTTATTGGCAATTTTAAGTCAGATTTAATTCCAGAGATGGATAAGGAAAATTACATAAAAGCCTATACGCCGGAGAAACGGTGCAAGCATGGCAACATACCAGGCCATAAAGTTATGATTGATGAATCCTCCGGCAGCACTGGCACGCCTTTCAATTGGATTCGCAGTCTTGATGAACGTCGCCAGTCCCACGGTTCAATCAGTTATTTTGTTAATTATTGCTTTGGAAAGAACGTTGATATTACTATAAATGCGTTCTCATTGGGTGCATGGGCTACGGGCTTGAATATGGGGATTGCGCTGGAACGCAATACCATCGTTAAAAACATAGGGCCAGACATCGAAAAAATATTTAAAACTTTAGAGTTTTTTGGGCCCAAATACAGATACTTAATTTTAGGTTATCCGCCGTTTGTAAAACAAATTATTGACGAGGCTAAGGCCCGCAATTTCCCCCTCCAGATGTATACGTTGAATGCTTTGGTTGGAGGCGAAGGCATGTCCGAGGGCTTGCGTGACTATTTACTGTCGTATTTTCAAGAGGTCTACAGCGGTTATGGAGCAACTGATATTGAAATTGGCATTGCCGGAGAAACACCAATTTCTGTGGCTATTCGCCGCCTGGCACGCGACAACGATGATGTCAGGAAAAGCCTGTTTGGCTTGGATTCAAGATTGCCAATGGTTTTTCAATATAATCCTTTGGCGCACCACATCGAGGTGAATGAAAAAAGTGAGCTGATTTTTACCATCAATCGTGGCAATGTTTTATCCCCTCGTATCAGATACAATATTCACGACCAAGGGGGCATAGATACTTATACTCATATGAAAGATAAGTTATCAGACTTAGGTTTCGATATTAAGTCCTTGGAAGAGAAATCTAAATTTCATTTGAATTTACCATTTATGTGGATCTATGGACGGAGTGACTTCACCATAAGTGTCATGGGGGCTAATATTTACCCAGAAGATATCGAACAGATCATTTATTCCGATGCTAGCTTAAGCGAAATTACGCGCTCGTTCTGCCAAGGGATTGTTCATAAAGAAGATCATAGCGTTAGGCCAGCTTTTTACTTTGAAATCACTGTCCCTTCCACCAAAGAGTTGGGGCTTAAATTCCAACGTTCTATCACGGAAAATTTATGCAGAATTAATGCAGATTTTCGTGAGGCTTGGGCTGAATACCATGAAACATTAATACCTGAAATTCACCTGTACCAAATGGGAGAGGGACCCTTCAAAATGCGGCCTGGACAGATAAAACAAAAGCGAGTTTTAGCATAGTTCGGTGCTTTTTATGCATAAATCACTTTTAAACCTTATATTTGACAAGAATCGACAAATTGTATCTGTATCTTTTTTGACCAAAATTTGAAACTATGGTCATATACATCAAAGATTATTCACTTTTAAGCATGACACCATGGTCAAGTCTTCCTTAAGGGCATTAGGCATTCTCGCAGTTCTTTTGTGTGCTGGCCTGACCACGCTTCAAATACCGTCTATCAAAAAAGATTTACTGATCTGGGTTATCGAAAAAGCCTTGAGCGAACCGAACCACAAAGTTGCCATCGATACGGTTGATGGTATTTTGCCCTTTACGTTAAATGTTCCTAACCTTGAAATTTATGACAAAGGGGATGATGACAAAGCAGAGCCGTGGCTGAACTTAAAGCAGCTGGATATAAAGGTTTCCTGGCTTCCCTTTAAAATCAGTTTTATACGCCTAGAATCCATAAAAGTTCTAAAACGGCCGGTTTTCCATAATGTTTCAATCAGCCTGTCCGAGTTAATGGCCATTTTAGTTTCTCAACGATCTATTCAGGAATTTGAGGCCCGATCCATTACCATCGACGCTTGTTTAACAGGAAAGGCTTATGATGGCACGCTTTCTTGGCGCCCGCATCCCATAAAGGGTCAGAATGTTGTCTTAAAAAGTTCGATTGGGAGCCTTGTCGCCACCCTGGCCCAGGGAAGGGCCGATGAAATGACCATTGATGACATTCAACTTTTTTACAAAGATTTTGCAATCAAGGGAACCGTGAAGGTTTTTGCGCCCAGCAACAACCCCCTTGAAGCCAGTGTTGTTTTGTCAGAGGCAAAAGGGGGAAGCTGTTCGTTGACCCTTACAAAAGATCATAACTTGTTGACGATCGAGGATATGGTTCTGTCGTATCATGATAAAAATGTAACGGGTTCTGGGCAGCTCAATACCGAAACCCGCGAAGTGAAGGGCGCTTTTATAGCCAATATTTTCCAAGGGGCCCCCGTGGCAACAACTCTGGATGGTACCCTTTCCCACCCCCACCTAAAGGTTAACTGTCCCGATCATCAGGCAACAGCGGATATCCAGTGGGATCAAATGACGGATACAGTCGCTTTTGACTTTTTGGTGAAAAAGTTAGCAACCCATGGCATCGACCTGCATACGCTTTCCGGAAAGGGAACAATGACGACGGCCCTTACAGGACAGGCCAATTTGCAACTGGGGGCGGGCTCGGTCCATGGGCTGGCTTTTGGCAAATCAACAGCCACTTTGAAACTTGATCAAGGAATCGGGACGTATCAATTGGATTTAACCCCTGCAGATAAGGGAACATCCTTAAGCCTTACCAGCGCCGGTCATTTAAGCCTGGAAAAAGACAATCCGAAAATTAAAGGGGAATTAAGTCTTAAAACCTTTATTTCTCGTTCGAAAAAGAAAACAGGCAAGTTGGCCCAGAAAAATATTGAAATCAGAACAGCTTTTGAATGGTCGTACCGAGAACTGATGTGGAATTCGTTCTATCAACCCGGAAGCGCTAAGCCATTAAACTTGAAAGGGATCTTGACCCTAACCGATGGAAAAGCCTTGGCCCACAGCCCTTGTCGTATAACGGCTAACGGTCAATTCAACCTAAGCGCTATCATGCCGTGGCTCTCCAACGGGGACCGCATCAGTGGCAAAGCCTTGGTTGACCTGGACTTGACGGGAACTTATGCAAACCCGATTTTACAGGGTATGATTAAAATCAAAAAAGGATTTTACGAAATCGCCGAATTTGGCACTTGCATTGGGAATGTGAACCTGGACCTTGAAGCCAAAGGTTCAAACCTTACCATCGTAAATTTTCAAGCAAGTGACGGAACGAAAAGATCTGCACCCAGCGGACAACTGACCGGCCAAGGGGTGATTCACATAAAAGATTTATTTAACCCTGTCTTGGATGTCAGCCTGAAGGTGCAAGATTTTCAAGTGGCAGCCAGCGACAGTTTTTTTGCCCGGGCCGATGGAGATATCACATTTAAGGGGCCCTGTCATCATGCCAAGG
This sequence comes from Candidatus Finniella inopinata, assembly GCF_004210305.1. Lineage (NCBI taxonomy): Bacteria > Pseudomonadati > Pseudomonadota > Alphaproteobacteria > Holosporales > Candidatus Paracaedibacteraceae > Candidatus Finniella > Candidatus Finniella inopinata. The sequence goes on from NZ_SCFB01000007.1 coordinate 109,958, forward strand.
TTGAAGGGGCCGTTACGTTGAGCCCAGCAAAACTGATGCTAGAGGAAGTTAACCCCACGCCGCCAATTCCCGCCATTAAATTGATTGAGTCGTCATTGCAGCATTTGGACAAAAGAACAAAACCAGCAGAGCTAAAAATTTTCCCCATCCTTCTGAAATTAAAGGCCCCTAAACGCTTTATGATTCAAGGATTTGGTTTGGAAAGTTTATGGGAAGGTGAAATGGATGTTACTAATTACTTAAGCGACACCCAATTGGTTGGCTCAATTACCCTTGTAAAAGGCAAATTGGATTTATTAGGTAAGTCCATGAAAATTAGCCAGGGGCACATACGATATGATCAAGCTGTCCCCAACGACCCTTTTCTGTCCATTACTGCTGTTCGTGATGTTGATGGTGTGACCATTAACCTTGTGGTGGAAGGGCGAGCCTCTAGCCCGCGTTTCACGTTTTTATCAACCCCTGCCATGGCGGAAGAAGAAATTCTGTCTCGGCTTTTGTTTGGAAGAGAGCTTAGTAAAATATCTGTGGGACAAAGTTTACAGCTGGCTGCCGCTGTGGCCTCGATGCATGGTCAAAAAGGGTTAAATATTATGGACAAGGTACGATCTTCTTTTGGATTAGATGCGTTGGAAATCAAAGAAAACACTAATGATAAAGATGGCAGCACATCGCAAGCTCTCAGTATTGGTAAGGAATTTGGCCGAGTGCGCATTTCTTTGGATCAGGCCGTCACAACAGGCAGCAGCAAGGCCACCATCTCAACCGCCATAACACCCAGCCTTAACCTGGATGTTGACATCGGCGGTAGCGGAAATTCGAACTTTGGCCTCAGCTGGATAAAACGATATTAAACAAAAACACGTATAAATTAACTAATTTTTTACTAAATAAATTCTAAAATTTTATATGAAGCAGAAGTTCCGCTTCATTTATTTTTTAAATTTGGAGTAAAAAATGACCTTAAAAATGAATATGATCCTAGGCTTTGCGGCTTTGTCCTTATCAGCGGCAACAAGCCTATCGGTTAACGCCTGTAACGAAGACAACCATCACGAGTATTCCAAGGCCGCAAAAGACTGTGCCTCAAAAGCAGCTCAAACTTCCACTATTTTGGATGCCCTTGATATAGATAAAGCCCAACACACATCAGAGTGTGCTTACAATATCTATTGGAACAACACATGGGGTGTGGCCTATGACCTGGTTACCTATAACAGAAGTATCGACATTGTAGCACCCCTTTCTATGCCAGATCAACAATCCTATTATTACTACTATTACAATCCTACGCCTCCTACAGGAAATGTAGGTTCGTTGGCTCACATTTTTGCTGAAAGACAAGATGTCCCGATGATGCTAGCGTTTGAAGATGGGCTGAAGAAAAGTCAAGAGAAATTTGCTGAAAAAGGCAGCTACTCAAGCAGGGACGATATGCGTAAAGCTTTCTGGACACAAGCTTTATCAGTAAAAAATAAGTTCCAGAATTCGTTCCTAAATGTGGCGGCAGAAAAAAATAACGTTTTGTTCGCAAAAGTTTGCTTGCTTTTGGGTATGCCCGCTAGCGAGTTGTCGGCCCCATTAGGCCCTCTTAAGAATACAACCCTTCATAGCAGCGCAGCAGCTAATACGGTCGATTTCTTTAAATTTGCAGCGGATCTTTTAAAAGAGAATAGTCTTTTGGATGACGCATTAAAAATGAAAACCAGCGAAGGCGATGGCTTCACGCCTGCTGAGCTCGCAGACAAGGACAAATCTTATGCAGTGATGGGTTATATTAGCACCCTTTCTGCTTAACTTTCTTAATCTTGTCTGTAATCGTTTAGACAGTTAGCTACTTTACACCCAACAGACATCAGATCTGTTGGGTGTTTTCATAATATTCCAACCCTTTAACTTGACATTAATCCTTCCATACCCACTTATAAGGACAGGGTGACTTCGTATAAGAATTTGTCGTTGTGAAATTAATGGCAATTGGAAGAAGAAATACCCTTTCGCCTTTCGATCTCTATATTTTTGAAAATTGCGGACTTTAACCCCTTTCATATGTACTGGGGGCATGATCCTGATTTTCGAATTTGTATATCGAAATCATAGGGTATTAGGTTTTTAAAGGCCGACAGCCCTTTTCACACTATTAACTTTGGATTTATAATGACAACTTTTGAAACGTTAAACTTGCCGACTGCTTTAGTCGAGGCCCTGAAAAACATTAACATTACTGCCCCAACCCCCATCCAAGCCCGTGCCATTCCGATTGGCCTGGAAGGAAAAGATATTTTAGCCTCGGCCCAAACGGGAACTGGTAAAACTTTGGCTTATGCGCTGCCAATGATCACAAAACTTCTGAATGAACCCGAATCTGCTGCCTTAATTTTGGTACCCACTCGCGAATTGGCCGTACAGGTGAGAGCTTCCCTGGCGCTGCTTTTGAGCAAAGCCATGCCCTTAAAAATGGCGGTCCTTATTGGGGGCGAGCCTATGATGAAGCAATTCATGCAGCTGCGGGCACGTCCACGTATTATTATTGGTACACCAGGCCGCATTAATGACCACCTGGCCCGTAACAGCGTGAACTTGAAAGAAACCAATTTTGTCGTCATTGACGAAGCCGACCGCATGCTCGATATGGGGTTTGGTGTTCAATTAGACAAAATCGTAACCTATCTTCCAAAAGTCAGACAAACAGTTATGTTTTCGGCGACCTTATTGCCTGCGATCATCAAAGTTGCAGACAAATATCTAAAAAGTCCGACCAGCATAAAAGAAAACCCTGAAGCGAGCGCAGCACCTAAAATCAAACAGGAAATCATTCACACATCAGCGGCTGATAAATTTGGACACCTGTTACATGAATTAAACCAACGGGATGGATCAGTCATTGTGTTTGTAAAAACCAAAAGAGGGGCTGATCATCTGGCTGACAAATTGAGGCAGAAAGATCAAAGCGCTGATGCCATTCATGGTGATTTGCGTCAACGTCAGCGGGATCGGGTTATTCATAACACGCGCGAAAATAGAAACCGTATCTTGGTGGCGACTGATATTGCTGCCCGTGGTCTTGATATTCCCCAGATTCGCCACGTTATCAATTATGATTTACCCCATTGTGCCGAAGACTATATCCACCGTATTGGACGTACTGCCCGTGCCGGTATGGAAGGCAACGCGTTGTGTCTGATTTCGCCAGAGGATAATAAATATTGGAAAGCTATTGATCGTTTGATGAACCCCGGACAACAGCCGGAAAGGCAATCCTACTCAACACGGCCTGCTAACCGCCCTAGCAACGGTGGCGAGCGGAGCGAACGTCGTTCTGGTGGTGGTGGCGACCGCTCTTATAGTGAGCGTCGTCCAAGCGGTGACCGTCCAGGTGGTGAGCGTCGCCCCAGCGGAGACCGCCCTTATGGTGACCGCCCTAGTGGTGAAAGATCCGGTGGTGAACGTTCTGGTGGTGGTTTCCAAGGTCCAAGAAAGCCTTTCAAGGGAAGAGCTGGCGACGGCCCGCAAAAGCCAGAAGGCACTTGGCAAAAGAAAGCACCTGGAGAAGCCTCATCTTTTAAGGGCAAACCAGCTGCTAAGAAACCTTTTAAATCCGATGCTGCTAAACCTGACCGCTCAAAGTTCAAAAGAACTGGGTTTCGGTGATATATCCGCACTGTCAACAGATGTCATCCCCGCTTAGGCGGGAACCCAGACAAATACGACCAGCCCCCCGCCTTCGGGGGGGTTATGGTATGAAATACTTTCGCCTTATGGTTTTGGCGCCAACAAATACCGACACAACATGCGAAATCGTTTCACGTCGTCCGTTGCCGCTGTGACCCCTAGACTTGTCAAAAATGTAGTCACTGGGGCACCAGTTGCAAGTACACCCTTTCCCACAATCGTTGTCGTCCCAGCACTTGCACTATGCTTAGAAAAAACATTGGTTACGGTTGAACCATCTTTAAACCTTCCCGTACCATCACGCCCTGTGCCCAACACATAATCAAAAACAGTTGGAACAATTGCACTCAAATCATCAGCAGCAGAAATATTAGCAGTTATCCATGTTTGCGAAAGACCAAAGAGAACCCTTAAAATAGTTAAGCCCTTATCCGCTGGTAATAAAAGTGAGGCCGCAACCTGTTGAGTGGCGCCGTTACTAGAAAACAGGCTGTAAGGCACTGCGCCTCCTTTTAAAACATACTTTCCCTCACCATCAGCCAATGCAAATGTGGAATCACCTATAAAAACAACATTTGGTGTTTGATTGGCAATAAGGGAGTTAGAGAAACAGTCATCTATTATTTTTTCCAAAAGTAATGTTTTAATTTGCGCACCCGTCGTTACAATTCCTTGACTGGCAGCTGTCATTTGAGCCATTAAGGTTGTCAGATCAGCTTCCATTGAGTTCCGCATAGCGCCAACATTAGCGCTTAATTCCGTCATCGTGTCATTCATAGAACTCTCCATCCCCGATGAAAAAGTGCTTGAGAATCTTTGTTGTGATGTGCCCAGCTGACTCATATAGGTATTTAATTCTGCCACGGCGTTATTCACAGAGTTCCCTCCCCCCTGCGCAATACTGCTTGATAGTGCCTGTTGCAACGTGTCCAATTTCTGCATGATTGTTGTACTGCCATCCCCTATTCCTATTCGGGTAAGCAGCTCTCTGTTACTGAAAGCATAAGGGTTGAAGGTATTTTGACCATCGGAGGCACTAACAGGCGTTGAAAAGCTAAGTAGTTTGACAAAAGCCCCCAAAAATAAAAGGTATTTATAAGGCATTCTCATCACTTCTTCTTTCTTATAAAACAGATCACATATACAAATTATTAATTATAATGCTTAATAAAGTATTAATATTTCGAGAAAAATTTCAAATAAATGAAAAATAGAACTTTATATGCTTTTCCAGAAGAAATTTCAGCCATTTTTGTAAAAGAAAAAACGAAAAGACGAAAAGACTTGAATTTCAAAAGGTGAGACCCTACATTCCAGAGTATTAGATTGATTATTAATTTAAACGTAAAGTTTCGTGACGATTATCCAAAAAATTGAAGACTTACTGACGGATCCTCTCTCTCATAAGGGATATGGTATCGTACGGGTAAAACTTTCTGGGGAACAAAGGCCCACCTTACAGATTATGATCGAAAGGCTTGATGGCGAAGGCATCATAGTCGACGATTGCGCAACCGCTAGCTATACAATTGCAGCATTATTAGATGTTGAGGACCTTATAAAAAGCCAATATGTGTTAGAGGTTTCATCACCTGGGTTGGATCGGCCCTTGGTAAAAATTGCCGATTACAAAAAGTTTGTGGGAAAAGATGTGACTGTGAAAACAGCACAGGCCTTTAATAATCGGAAAAATTTTTCAGGAAAGTTGGAATCTGCGGAAGAAACAGCTATAACAATAACACTGGATGCCCCATCAGCCGCTGAAGAGGCTTTGGTAAAGATTGAATACGCGAATATTCGATCGGCCCGCCTGAAGGCGATCGTTTAAAAGTCAGCCAATTTTAATTTTGAAAGTCTTATTTTGAAAGAAAAGCAAAAGGATAAATCCCTTGGTTAGTAGAAAAATTAAACCTGTTGAACAAGTTGCAACCGCTCAACCTCGCCATGAATTATTGCAGGTTGCTGAAATAGTCGCCCGTGAAAAGGGCATTGAACGTGATGAAGTCCTAGAGGCGATGGAGCAAGCTATTCAAAAGGCCGCCAAGTCTAAGTACGGGTTTGAGCACGATATTCGGGTTGAAATTGATCGCACATTGGGTGATGTAGCTATTCATCGTGTGCGCACTGTGGTTGACGTTCTAGAGGACGACCTAACGCAAATAACGTTGGAAGAAGCTCAAAAATTAGATGATACAGCGGCAGTTGGCGATGAATTGACAGAAACGTTACCGCCTATTGAATTTGGTCGTGTTGCGGCCCAGACTGCCCGCCAAGTTATTGTCCAAAAGGTACGGGACGCAGAACGGACACGTCAATATGCCGAGTTTAAAGACCGGGTTGGGGAGATCATCAGCGGCCTTGTTAAACGGGTAGAGTTTGGTAACGTTATTTTGGATTTGGGGCGCGCCGAGGGTGTTTTGCGCCGTGAAGATATTATTCCCCGTGAGACATTTCGTACAGGTGATCGCATCAGAGTTTTTGTTGCTGAGATTAACCCAGATGCTCGCACGCATTTAATCATTTTGTCACGAACACACCCACAATTTATGGCTAAGATGTTCGAGCAAGAAGTTCCTGAAATTTACGATGGTGTCATTCAAATTAAGGCCGTTGCCCGTGATCCAGGCAGTCGAGCTAAGATTGCCGTATACACATCTGACCCCAGTATTGATCCTGTGGGTGCATGCGTTGGGATGCGGGGCAGTAGGGTCCAAGCTGTGGTAAACGAGCTGCAAGGTGAAAAAGTTGACATTATTCCCTGGTCGTCAAATCCAGCGACGTTTGTTGTTAACGCCTTGGCGCCAGCAGAAGTTATGAAAGTCGTGATTGATGAAGAAGCTCAGCGCGTTGACGTGGTGGTTGCCGAAGACCAGCTAAGTCTGGCGATTGGCCGACGCGGACAGAACGTTAGATTAGCATCACAGTTGACCGGTTGGAATATTGATATGATGACCGAAGAGGATGAAGCTAAGCGCAGAGCGGCAGACACGGAAAACCGTTCGCAATTGTTCATGGAAGCTTTGGATGTTGATGAAATGATCGCACAATTATTAATCGCTGAAGGTTTCTCTAGTATTGAAGAAATCACACAAGTTGATTTGGCCGAATTTTCTAATGTCGAGGGATTTGATGAAGAAATAGCCCAAGAACTACAAAATAGAGCCGTTCTCTTTTTGGAAAACAGAAATGAGAGTTTAATGGCCCGCACCCGCGAATTGGGAGTCGAAGAACCCGTTTTCCAATTGGTAAATTTGACCCCGGAGATGTTGGCTTCTTTGGCAGAAGCAAAAGTTCGCACCCTGGATGAGGTGGCTGAACTTTCTGGTGACGAATTAATCGAAATAGTGGGCAACAAGTCCTTGTCTGTAGATCAGGCGAATGAAACAATAATGGCCGCACGGGCCCATTGGTTTGAAGAAGACCAACAATAAACTTAAAGAGACAGCATGACCGGAACAACGGATAATAAAGGCCCAACCGCAGGCTCTGATGGGGTAAAAAAGACACTCACTCTAAGTAAGACGTTAGAGTTAAAAAGGCCTATTGGCAAAGACCAAGTTAGGCAAAGTTTTTCCCATGGCCGATCTAAAACGGTTGAGGTTGAGGTTAAACGTAAACGGCTGGTTATCGGTGATAAAGGGTCCGAGAAAGCACCAGAACTGTTCGTAAAAAACGAATCTTTGGTAGAAAAAAAGCCCGTTTTGGAACCGCAAAAACAGCCATCAGCCGACGTTTCAAAAGCCGCTAGGCTGACTCATGGTGAATTAGAAAATCGCCTTAAGGCTTTGCAAGAGGCCATGAAAAACGACGCGGATTCCGAAAAGACTGTTGAAGCCGAGCCAGCTTTGGCTGAGGCTGAAGCCACTGCCGATCAGCCCACCGAACAAACGATCGAGACAGTTTCTGTTGAGGTAACCCCGCCGGAACAACCTTTGCCGGCCACGGCCTCGGATCAACCAGAACCTGCTCCAAAAAAACCAGAACCCTTTGTAAAAAAACCTACAATTCAACTGTCGAAGAAAAAAACCCCGCCCCCTGAAAACTTTGCGCCGATTGTGTTGCGTGCAGCTGGCTATGGCATCGCGAAACCGCCTGTTAAGCTTGAACCTAAGGTTGGTGAAGTAGAAGAGGTCGTCAAAAGTCCGGCTCACAGAGACGAAGAATTCAAGGCCAACAAATTTAAGCAAGCTGTTGTTACCGATAAAGATGAGGAAGAAGGTCGTCGCAAGACTTCCCGCGTGGATGTCAAACGGGCGCCAGCGGCTCGTAAAACTTTTGAGGCACCTCGAAAATTAAACCGTACCGTTCTTACAAAGGCATTAGAGGGAGACTTGGAGGGACGAGCTCGTTCATTGGCTTCCTTGAAGCGTGCCCGTCAAAAATTCAAGATGCAGCAAGATGATGGCGAGACAGCAAAGGTTATTCGTGAAGTCATTATTCCAGAATCCATAATGGTCAGCGAACTGGCGAACCGTATGGCCGTGAGGGGGGCTGACGTTGTTAAAGCCTTGATGAAATCAGGCATGATGGTGACGATCAACCAAATCATAGATGGCGATACTGCCGAATTACTGTGTACAGAATTTGGCCATAAACCTAAGCGTGTAGCAGACTCCGACATTGAGTTGGGTCTGGGCGGAGACGAAGACAAAACTGAGGACATGATATTTAGGGCCCCCGTCGTTACGGTAATGGGACACGTTGATCATGGTAAGACGTCATTGTTGGATGCTTTGCGCAAAACCGATGTGGCAAAGGGTGAAGCCGGTGGTATTACACAACATATTGGTGCATATCAGGTAACTTTGAAATCTGGGCAAAAAATTACCTTTATCGACACACCTGGACACGCAGCGTTTAGCGAAATGCGGGCCCGTGGCGCCAATGTTACCGATATCGTTGTTTTGGTTGTGGCTGCTGATGATGGCATTATGGAACAAACCATCGAGGCAATCAGCCATGCAAAAGCTGCAAAAGTTCCGATTGTTGTGGCAATCAACAAAATGGATAAACCCGATGCGAATGCCGATCGCGTTCGAAGTGAGTTGTTGCAACACGAAGTTGTTTTAGAAGAGTTCGGCGGCGATGTTATGGACGTTGAGGTTTCGGCCAAAAAAGGTCTTAACCTTGATAAGTTAGAAGAGGCCATTTTATTACAAGCCGAAGTCTTAGACCTTAAAGCAAACCCAAATCGATCCGCACAAGGCGTGGTCGTTGAGGCTAGAATCGAAAAAGGCCGAGGCAGTGTGGCCACCGTTTTGGTGCAAAAAGGGACCTTAAAACAAGGTGATATTTTTGTGGCTGGAACAGAATGGGGTCGTGTGCGTGCCCTTGTCAGTGATCATGGAAAAGCTTTGCGGGAAGCTCTTCCTTCTATGCCGGTAGAGGTGTTGGGAATAAGCGGAACGCCAGCAGCGGGTGAAGAATTTGTTGTTGTTGAAACGGAAGCCAAAGCTCGCGAAATTACAGAATATCGTCAGCACAGTCGTCGTGAAGCCCTTGCTGCGAATATGGCACGCGGTACGATGGAACAGATGATGTCGAAGATTGCAGCTGGTGAGACCCGCGAGCTACCTTTAGTTATCAAAACGGACGTTCAAGGATCTTTAGAAGCCATTACGAGCAGCCTTGCTAAAATAGGCACCACAGAAGTTTCTGCCCGTATCCTGCATGGGGCTGTCGGTGGCATCAATGAAAGCGACGTAACTTTGGCCAAGGCATCCTCTGGTATCATTATCGGCTTTAACGTTCGTGCCAATCCGCAAGCCCGTGATTTGGCCCGCAGGGAAGGGGTTGAGATTCGCTATTACTCGATTATTTATGATGCGCTTGATGACCTGAAAGCGGTCATGAGCGGCATGTTAGCCCCGACCATTCGCGAAAACTTCCTTGGCAATGCAGAAATTCGCACCGTATTTAACATTACTAAGGTTGGAAAAGTTGCTGGTTGTTACGTGACCGAGGGGACCGTTAAAAGAGGTGCCAAGGTTCGATTACTGCGTGATAACGTGGTGATCCACGAAGGTGACCTGAAAACGCTTAAACGATTTAAAGACGAAGTAAAAGAAGTTAAGGAATCATATGAATGCGGTATGGCATTTGAGAATTACAGTGATATACGAGTTGGCGACTTGATTGAATGTTTTGAACTTGAATCCATTAGCCGCCAGTTATAGAAGCGTGAAGTTATGGAAAAGATTAGCCCTCGCGTAGACATTGCCTTCAAGAAAATCTTTGGCGTCGAGGAGAATAAGGATTTATTGATCTCCCTTATCAATTCCATAGTCGGGGAAGAGGATCAGGTTGCAGAAGTGACTTTACTGAATCCCTACAATCCCAAAAACTTCAAGAACGACAAACTTTCCATTTTAGATGTCAAGGCCAAAGGCGCAGACGGCAAACGGTTTAACATTGAAATCCAGATCAGTGATGAGGCTGACTATGACAAGCGCGCCCTTTATTATTGGGTAAAGCTCTATACAGAGCAGCTGGAGGTTGGCGAAGATTATGCTCTTCTTTCCAAAGCGATTGGCATTCACATCCTAAATTTTACATCCATTCTGGGTGTGGAAAAGTACCATAACGTTTTTCACGTTACAGAAAGAGAGACGGGCGTGCCCTATTTCAAGGATTTGGAGCTGCATACCGTTGAGTTGAAGAAGTTTTCGAATAATGCCCGTGAAGGATTGGAAAACATTGTTGCCAAAGTCAAAAACTCCCTGGACATGTGGGTTGCGTTTTTAACCCGTCATGATTTGCTAAACAAAGATCATTTGCCTTCAAGAATGGACAATCCCGCCCTTAAAAAAGCCTTGAATGTTCTGGACGTCATGAACTTTGGAGCAGAAGAAAGGGAACTTTACGAATCGCACCTGAAATGGCTTAGGGTAGAAGCCAACACCCTTAGAAAATATGAAGCCAAGGGGTTTACAGAAGGGAAAGCTGAGGGCATAGAAGAAGGGAAAGCTGAGGGAGAAACTACGGCAAAGCTGGCTATTGCTCACAAATTGTTGGAATCTGGTATGGAACAAAGAATGGTCTCACAAATAACCGGACTATCCCTAAATCAGATTGCTACGTTATGACTAAAAAACCTCTTGATCTATTCCTGCCCAGTAAAGCGCCTAGCCATCGCCAGAAACGTGTTGCGCAAGAGATACGCTTTTGTCTGTCGACTATTTTTTTACGCAATGAGTGGCCTGTTCGCTTTGATGAAAACGGTGACTATTTAAAACCCCCTGCCCTGATTACCATCACGGATGTAACTTTATCTGCTGATTTAAAACAGGCAACCGTTTGGGTCATGCCTTTGGGTGGAGAGTTTCAATCAGAAACCAAGCTTTTTCTAGAATCTGTTGGGGGATACTTGCGCAAACAAATTTCCAGCCATCTACAGCTTAGGGGCGTGCCAACCTTAAAATTTGACATTGACCCCAGTTTTGGGAAAATGGCGCAAATCGATAAGGTTTTAAAAACGCTTTCGGATAAATCAGAGGAATAGTGGATCGTTTTTCATCTCTACAACTATCACAGTACCTAACCATTTGAGGAAACGCTCTTTCCAAAAGCCTTCAGACTTTGTAAGGTTTGACGGTGTTAAAAAAAAGCGAATGGAATTTATCAAGTGCGTTTACAAAATCGAAAACCAACCGAATTAAGGGCCGTATTTTTAGGGCCGAGTTTTGTCAAATTTGCGGAAGGGTCCTGCTTTGTTAAATTCGGCGATACACATGTTATTTGTTCTGCCACTATCGAAGAAAAAGTGCCCCCTTTCCTGCGCAATACAGGGTCAGGCTGGGTAACGGCTGAGTATGGAATGTTGCCGCGCTCTTCGCATGAACGAATCGATCGTGAGGCGGTTAGGGGTAAGCAAACAGGTCGCACCCAAGAAATCCAACGTCTAATTGGACGCACTTTGCGGGCAGTGGTTGATCTAAAAGCCATGGGGGAACGTCAAATTAAAATTGACTGCGATGTGCTTCAGGCTGATGGAGGCACCCGTACCGCCAGCATTACAGGGGCTTATGTCGCCCTACATCAGGCGTTACAAAAACTTGTTGATGCCAAGAAAATAGCCAAACTTCCCTTAATCGATCAAATTGCGGCGGTTTCTTGCGGAGTTGTTGAAGGGCAAGCAATGCTTGATTTAAACTATAAGGAGGATTCGAACGCCCAGGTTGATGCCAATTTTGTTATGACAGGCAGTGGTAAACTGGTGGAAGTCCAAGCAGCGGCAGAGAAACATCCTTTTTCTGAAGAGGAATTTCAAAGTATGTTGGCCCTGGCTCGTGTGGGCACGCAGGAGCTTATAACATTACAAAAGCAAGCGCTTAAAATTGACTAGCCAGTTGTCTTGTCTAAAAAAAGCTTTCAGGGTATTTAAATGATTCTTGCGATCAAACCCACGTTTATGCCCGCCTTGGCCGAAATTCTTGTCAGCTTAGGCGCGCTTAAAATTCTTATGGTGGGGTTATTCAAAAAAAACAATACCCTTAATTGGTGTTTTTTCCTGGCTATAACAACGCTGGTTGTTTCTCTGTTGGCTTTATACTCTCAGCCAGCAGGTCTTCAAATTACTTTCAATGGTATGTTTGTTAATGATTCTTATACTATATTTACAAGAATGGCAATTTTAATAACAGGCATCGTTATTTTGATTCTTAGCCGTCTGACTGCTGTACAGGAGGAAATAAACAAATTTGAATATCCAGCTCTTCTTTTACTAGCCTTAGCAGGCATGATGGTCATGATTTCTGCCAATGATCTGTTAAGTCTATTTATGGGAATTGAATTACAAAGTTTAAGTTTGTACGTTCTTGTTGCCTTGCGTCGAACAGATCCCAAATCAAGCGAAGCCGCTCTTAAGTATTTTATTTTAGGGGCTCTCTCGACGGGTATTTTTTTGTATGGTTGCAGCCTTATCTATGGATTTACCGGCTTAACCAACTTTCAGACCCTTGAGAGTTTTTTTCAAAACCAACAACTAACCCAAGGTATATCGATCGGTTTGGTGGTGGGAATGGTTTTAGTCATCATTTCATTGGGTTTTAAAATTGCCACAGCGCCCTTTCATTTATGGGCTCCCGATGTCTATCAGGGAACACCTACGTCTATAACAATGCTTTTGGCAACAGCACCTAAAATTGCCGGTGTAGCCATTATGATGCGCATTTTAATGAACCCCTTTGCAGGTTTGATTAATCTATGGAGACCTCTCGTTATCGTTTTGGCGGTTTTGTCAATGACAGTGGGGTCTTTGACCGCCTTAACGCAATCCAATATAAAACGTCTTCTTGCGTACAGCTCCATTGGTCACATGGGGTTTATTTTGATCGGCGTCATAGCAGCTAACCAGACTGGGGTAAACGCCTCAATCACCTACAGCATTTTTTATCTAATGGCGACTCTTCTATTTTTTGGAGGACTTTCCTATCTTTTGCGCAATGGAAAGCAAGTCGAAACCATCCGAGATTTAAATGGAATTGGGCGTTCTTTCCCGGTCATTGCTTGCTTGCTGGGGTTCGCTGTTTTATCGATGGCTGGCATCCCTCCTTTGCCCGGTTTCTTGCCAAAACTGATGATCTTAATGGCCGCAGTATCCCACGGAAATTATGCATTAGCCATTTTCGCTGCCATTTACAGTGTTGTAGCCGCTGCCTATTATCTGATTATTTTAAAAGCTTTGTTTTTTGATAAACCTCAACAAACGACCTCAAGGGAAATGTCTATATACCGTAAATATGACTTAAGCATGAACCTTGTCCTAGCTTCTTTGGTGGTGGCTCTGCTGGTTTCCTTATTGTACCCCATGCCGCTTTTGAACATTATTCATCGGGCAACAATCAGCCTGATGTATTTGTAATCAAAGTTTTAAAAGAAATAAGCTGCCCCCCCTAAGCCCTTTTCTTATCAAAATCATCCACATACTCATGCAGGTGTTTTGGTTTATGGGCCGCTGGCCACGGTTGATCCAAATCAGCGAGTTGGACATACAAAGCCATTATCTTCAATTTTATAGAATGCTCGCCCGAACAGACAAGCGTTAAAGTAAGATCCGTCCCAAGGGTTAGCGTCAAAAGGTTGAACATTCTTTGCCCTCCCCCTTGATGGAATCCTTTCATGTGCATGCTTTCCACATGGTGGATACAAAATCCCGCATGCACCCGATAGTAACTGTCAAGTTGCCCTTGTTCGTTCTTATGTTCGTGAGCATGTTCCCAACAAAACCAATTGATCAATCCTGTGACACGTTTACTTTCTTGATCATACTCAAGGGACGTTAAGGATAATAATCCGTCCTGTAGCTGGGTTGATACAATGGATAAATCCTCGGCAGAAGTTGCCAAAAGCTTTAGGGGGACAAAATTTAAGTGAGTCATCTTTTTAATTTTAAACAATTTTTATGTTTATTCATCTTAACCCTACAAGGTCACTGTAACAAGGTAAAAACAGCCTAAGATAATGCAATGTGGCTTTCAGCAATACAAATTTCAACCCCACTGAAGGCGATTGACATTCTGTGCAGAGTGGGGGAATGTAAAAAACATAGCGCTTTTTATTAAAATTTTAGTAACTTTGGAGTAACATCGTGAAGCTAAGGACCATACCTTATTTCTTTACCCTTTTTTCTTTTTTGTCCGTCGCAGCAATCGCAAGTGATATATCGCCTGCTGGTTCAAAAGAAGAAGAAAGTATTGGCATCAAATCACCAAGTTCTACCCCCGTCTTGCCTGTACCAACGGGAAATTTATCATATGCAGCCCTCCCTGATTGTTTGTGTCCTCCATCGGCACAGGGAGATGGTCATACATGGTTTTATGTCGGTTTGCCTGAAGATGCTGCTACGAAACAACGATGTTCATTTGAAACTTTCTTGGGTGATATAACAGGATCTGGAAGCAATGGCGTCGGATTCTTTGGAGTTTATTTCGCTTTTCAAGATGAGACAAATCAGCAATTTTATGCCCAGAACACCTACGGCGGAGAGGATAGGGTCCTTCAAGCTCTTAAACAAGGCCTCTGTCGGATACAATCGGAACCAACATCGTCAGAAACCTTCAGTATCGCAGGATATACATTAGAATCACCATTGGAACCATCTTTCACCATTAAAAAAGTCAGTTCCTCCTCACAACAACCACTATATCAAGGCAAAGTTGGACAACCCGGCGCCGGTTATGCCTTGGAAAGCAAAGGATCGACCTTTTTGTGGAAATTTGGTGCCGGAGGACAGATTGAGATCATGCCTTATACTTACAGTTTTAGCTTCCTGTTGTTAGATACCAGAGGTTTTACGCCAGAAGGTTTTGGGGGAAGTTATGTCGGGCCGGCATTGGTTTCATCAACGAACTCTCAAAATGCCAGCACCCCAATGGAATGCTATCAAATGGCACAACCTTTATTAGCCATTCAGAATTGGTCAATGGTGTTAACCTCTTCAGAAAAACCACTAGATGGATTCAAAACAGAATACAAATTTGGAGGCACTCAGGGAACTCTTTGGGCAGATTTTCAAAGATACACCTATGGAAGCACTCCAAATATAAGAAGCAAGGTTTTGGCAGGACTCCCCCAATTTATTGCAGAAAAAAACCCTAGCCTAGCAAAATCCCTAGGTATGGTTGCGGCAGAAGCTCCTAAAGACAAGAGTTGGTCTCTTTATAACGGTAACTGGATTGCTATTATGCTTCAGGAAAGTATCTATGAAGGATGTTCTCTTTCTACGTCAGTTTTTTGGAATAAAAACATCCCTAATCCTCCCTCACAAAATTCGGATGATTCGAATTGGTGTTACACTGGATTCAGCGCTCTCTACACAGGCAATCTTGCTAATGACGTGGCTTCAACCTATGTGACGCCTGAAACATTAAAAGTTGGGAATCCAGGGTCTAATATAGATCTTAAAGGGACTAACTTTTTTCAAGTTAAAGTGAATCAATATGCGGATCAAAAAAAATATGGCCTTACTTTTCCATGGATCACAAGCCTTGATTTGACGATTAGACCCCATACTCAGATCCGGTATGCTTTGGCTGCCTACGCCCATAGAAAGAACCCTAAGGTCTTTGATGATGTTTCTAAGCCTGTAACTTTGACGGTACAAGTTCCTTATTCTTTTACCCAAAATACGGTATTTTCAAAGAATCTTACACAATACTTTGAAAGTGGAGCCGTTGTTCTGATGAATGGAAAGTCTGTTGGAACGGGATGGATCGAACATATGGTTGATCTTGGTTCTGCTCCAACGGCTGAGTCTAATACCAGCTTAGCCAGCACTTCCAAGTCAAGTTGGCCTTGGCCATTGTCGAGATTGTTTGGTTAATAACTTTCTTGAAAAAATAACAAGGGGGGTGGGCATTGTAAAAATACTCACTCCTTTACAAGGCTGGGACCGCCTCAATCCCATATAAGCTTAACGAAAATCACCTTTTCTTCGCATGCAGCACATCCTTCACCTTGGCCGCCAGGTCTTTCAGAATAAACGGTTTGGCCAGGAAATGGATCTGTGCATTATCACTCAGTATCGAAACATAAAACGACAATAAAAATTCTTATTGCATTTTAATATTCAGATAACTACAATAAATACCAAGTACAATTTCTCTCGACATAACCTTAAATGAAAAAATCATTACATATTTTACTGTTGTTGATTTCATTCGTCTCGTGTGGTCAATCCACTGATTTTGCTGCGGTAGAAAAATTGCTAAAACAGCATCAATCTGTAAAAAGTAACATGGCGCCAGCGGTTCTGGTTGTTAACGAATTGGTCCGTCAACTAGAACAAGAAAAAGATGTGGGACAAGCTCTGAAACGTATTCAGGTTTTAAGGCGCGTTATTGCTGAAGGCGAGGGAGTGGGAGGGATCCGTACCCATGGCGATTGCACTGACATCTCCTCAGCCTAGTTTTTAAAATTACGGTTTCTGCTATTTCCCAAACTTTTGTAGATTGATTTGATTTTGTAGGTTTTGAGAGATCTACTTCCTGTTTTTTTTATTTTTAGACACTATCCTCCCCTTTAAAAGACTTACCGTTTATATCAGTCAATCCGCTCAAACGCGCTTTAAATTGTGGTCAGCGGTTAGAATTTTCAATAAGTATTTGTTGTCCCAGCCTGCTACCTTCCGTCGACAGCTCACCCCTCGTTTATTCGTTTTTTCTTGCTTGAGTAGATTCAAAGCAATACGTCTCATGACAGCCAAATTCTTGGCCGCGTGGCCAACATGCACCTGGTTATGGTCTTCCCTAAAACCTACATCCAAAGACCAGTGCAGGTTAATTTCTATGTTCCAGTGTTTTCTGACAGCAACCATAAACTGATCAATATTTTCATAGGCTAAACTTGTTAGAAAGTAGCGGGTACTACGCTCAACCTGATTATTAGTTGTGCGTGTTGTTTCAAGCATGCCAACACCCTTTAACCCAGGCCAACGAAGTTGAAATACTGCCGGATCGCGTGCTGATACTAATGTATAGCGACGTGTTTCTATGCGACCATGATCATGGATCTTCTCTACTTTCCGTCGATTAAGCATCTTCTTGTACTGACGTGATTCTCCTATATGGAAAATTGCCTTGACCATTTCATGAAGCTTCGGTTGATTATCTTTTAGAGCTAATACGTAGTCTGCACCTTGAATTAAGATCTCTTCAGCAATTGACTGCTGACAACCCATGGCGTCAATGGTGACTGTACTACCAGTAACATCAATCATCTTGAGTAATTTTGGAATGGCTGTAATTTCATTGGATTTTTCATCCGTTTTAACTTGCCCTAAAAGAAGACTTTGATTGCTTGCCCAGGCACTTACAATGTGTAGGGCTTTTTTCTCTTTTCTTCTGTTGCCAGAACCCCGTAGCGTTTTTCCATCAATAGCAATAATCTCAGAATTAACATCGATAGAGAGTGACTTGATCCATGCATAAAAGCAGGATTCAAATTGCTCTGGGTCAAGTATGGAAAACACACGGCCAAAAGTATCATGAGATGGCACACCATTAGGCAGCTCGAGAAATGTTGATAACCAATCGTATTTGGCTTTGCCAAATTCACTAATATCAACCCAGTTATCAGCGCCACAAATTGTGGCCAATATTGTTATTACCAAGATATCGTGCAATTTGTGAAGCTTGTTGTGGTTATCAATACGAGGATCGGCAAGAGGTTCAAAATGTTTGAGGAAAGTATCTGATAACTGCATCCCTGTTTCCTTTTTCTTTATTGAGAAAAAAGAATAATAACAACGGATAGAACAGCAGAAAAGCCGAATAAAAAATTAGGAAATAATTTTTAGAATACTAAACTAATTTTCAGTGCAATCGCCATGGATCCGTACCCGGGAAACCCATGGTGATAACTGCTATGCGAACCCTGATGAGGAAAAGGCTTTATTTAATGCCATTTCGACAATTGAAACAGCTGCAGCCTTAAGTGATGGGCATTATTCCTTTTCTTTTTGCAAACCAGAGCAAGATAAACCTTATGGTTCTAAAAAAACGATACAGGGGGCTTATCTATCAAAAGATAAGAACAATCTTGAAGGACACGTAAAAAATGAAGATGAACAACGCCATTTAACTGTTGTGTATGCTGTTGCCCGTTCTGTTCAAGTCGAGCTTGCCAGCCCAAAAGAACAGGCTGATCTGCCAACTTTTGTGCGGCGTGGCATTAACACTCGCCATCTTCCCACCTGGATGAAAGAGATTTATAAAAGGGATTTTTTTGGTAACGAAGTATTTAATGCCAAATTATGGGGCGTAGCAGGCACTGCTTTGCAAAAACTTGAGAGTCTGGCCTTATATCAAGTCCGTGCTCAACAAAAGGCAGCAGATAAAAGAAAAAGCTTTAAAACGAACACAACCACCCATGAAATGATGGCTTTTGCTATTAACCCCAATAACGGGTGTTATTGGTATTCAAAGATGTATGACTATGGCTTTGAAGAACCGTGGGACATGGTGGAATTATTAATTGACAATCTGACAGACGAACCAGCCATCATGGCGCAGTTTTTAAATTTTGCGGTAAATAATGTAATCTACATGCTCGGCACCACCGGGCGGGATCATTTATCACAAAAATTAAACGATTTTTTCAAAGAAAAATTGCCTATGACTTATGATGAATTCTGGAAAAAAATTAATGAAGAACAAGCAATCCCCGGCCTCCAAAACAAACCTACTTTTAAACAGATTTTAGGGTTTTTGCAAAATGACCCCTCATTCCTGTACGCAATTTTAAATGAAGTTATTAAAGATTCAAAAAGAAGCCTATCTAATGTGCGTGATTTATTTGGCGTTATGAACACACTGTACCTCTTGATCCCCAATCAAAGGCCATTTGTTAATTGGAGCCCCACAGGAAAAGACAACGAAATTGAATTAAAAGACCATAACGATAAAGAGCTTGCTCAAAAATTCCCCCTTTCATCACTCAGTCACACCTATAATAATAAGGACCATGCCACTGTTTTGATCCCCAAAAAAACCACCCCCCAAACGTTGATTGACTGGGTCAAGGCAACCCAACGGGAACAGGAAACAGGCATCACGCTAACACCTGGCTATATAAGCAGCTGGATGTAAGAAGAGGTTAATATGAAGAAAATCCCTTACCTTTTCTTCGCATGCAAAACATCTTTCACCTTGGCCGCTAGATCTTTTAACGTAAACGGTTTGGCCAGGAAATGGATCTGGGCATTATCGTCCAGATTTCGGCGGAAGGTGTCTTCGGCATAACCTGAAATGAAAATTGTTTTAATGTGGGGCAACAGGTCACGAACCTTTTTGTTCAACGTGGGTCCATCCATTTTTGGCATCACCACGTCGGTGATCAGCAAATCCAAAACCTCCCCTTTTTTGATGATGTCAAGCGCTGCATCCCCGCTGTTGGCTTCTAAAACGCGATAGCCTTTTTCCCTTAAGGCACGCCCGCTGAATAACCGAACCGCGTCTTCATCCTCCACCAACAAGATGGTCTCAGACCCCGTTAAATCGGTCGTCTGTTGTTCGTGTTCTATGGTGCTGATGGGTTCAACCCCATCATAACGCGGCAGAAAAAGTTTAAAAATAGTACCGTGATCTTGTTCGCTTTCAACGGCGATAAATCCACCAGTTTGTTTGACAATCCCATACACGGTTGATAACCCAAGACCTGTGCCAGAGCCCAGCTCTTTCGTGGAAAAGAAAGGTTCAAAGATATGGTCCAGATGTTCTTGTTGAATGCCATGACCGGTATCCACAACTTCAATAAGCACATAATCCCCAACGGGCATCGTTTCATGCCCCAGTTGCCGGGGCCGTGGCAATTGGTAATGTCCGGTGCGAATAATAAGGTTTCCCCCTTGTGACATCGCGTCACGGGCATTCACAGCCAGATTGATAATGACTTGTTCCAACTGACTCGCATCAACGCGAACGGGCCACAAATCGCGCCCATGAATCATTTGCAAGTCAATGCCAGCGCCAATCAGACGCCGTAAAAGGGCTGATAGTTCGGCCAACGTATCGGTAATGTTAATCACCTTTGGCTGCAGGTTTTGTTGCCTTGAAAAAGCCAGCAGTTGCCTGACCAGATTTGCCGCCCGATTCGCATTTTGTTTAATTTGAATGATATCCGTGTAAGAAGGATCGCTTGGCATGTACCGTTGCAACAACAAATCACAAAAGCCAATCATGGCCGTTAACAGGTTGTTAAAGTCGTGGGCAATGCCTCCCGCCAATTGACCGACCGCCTGCATCTTTTGCGATTGAATGAACTGTTGTTCCAGACGTTTCTGCTCAGAAATATCAATGAACTGAATCAACAAAGATGGCTGGAGCGACATGGATGATTTTAGGGGGGTGGCATAGGCCGTCGTGTGAGTTTTAATCCCTTCAAAACGCATTTCAAAAGGGATGGCCGCCGTTTGTTGGCTGGCAATATTTCTTAAACGATTTGCAATTTCGCCTCTGGTAGAGGGATGAACAATTTCATATAAATTACCACCAAGTTTTAAGCGATCGTGGTTAACGGTAATAACGTCACTGATCATGGCAGCAAAGGCGGGGTTAAAGGACAACATGCGCCCATCCTCTTGAATCACCACGGCTGGAATAGGGGCCTGATTAAAGGTATCATCCATGCCGCCCCCTTTATGGGTTTGCAATCCGCCTGCGATCAATTGATCATCAAGACGGCATAAAAACGACACTTGGTCTTTTGATTGTAAAGACGGCGGGAACCACAGGGCTTTAAATGCAGATTTTTTGGATGGTTTTAAGGTGATCACTAAGGGCTTTAAAGGCAACGCCTGCCCGCTGTTCCAGTTTTCAATATAGGCTGCAAGTGGTTGGCCCAAAATTTCGTTGCGATCAAGGCCAAGCCATTGCCCAAATGTATCATTAGAACCCACAATATGCCCGGTACGATTGGTATAAAAAAGGGCAAAGGGGGCGTTATCTAAAAAGCTTTCCAACTGATGATAGGCGGCTTTCAGTTGGTGATACGGTGTTAAGTATTTTGTAACCTCTGTCATGGTCACCAACAAAAGATGTCGCCCACCAACCAATAAAGGATCAATCGGCGATACATGAGCCAGCCACCACCGCTGCTGTTGACCCAGTCCATCCCCACCCTCTGCCAACAGAATCTCGCCCGGATAATGTTCTTCCAGCCATTTTTTAAACCGCGTTGTCTCGGGGCTTGCCTGAACGCGCAGCATCAAGCGACGCAAAAACTCTTTCTTATGCGCGTACAGGTGAGGATGTGTACTAAAAAGAGTTTTTCCCGTTTCATCAAAAAGATGAACTTCGTGATAATTGGCCAAGGTGTTGTGAATAACAGCTGTCAGATTGGTTTTATGAAGATGATTGTTATGAAATCGCTGGAAAAAGAAGTAAATCCCCATTCCAACCAAACTAAGGGCACCAAGTACGCTTAAGGCAATGGTGATTCGGTAATCATCAGAAAAGGTAGCGATGGCAAGAAGGCTGCCACCCCACAAAACGATCCCCACAAAACCAAGAAGATAAGCCAGCCGTTTAGACGCCATCTTTTTTCCTTACAACATACGAGGCAACCGCAGTGCCACCTAAGATTATTAAAATAACAAACAAAGAATGATGAGTCTGAATGTTAACAATCCCCAGCATTTTTAAACCCACAAAGCACAGTATAGCTGCTAATCCCTTTTTCAAGAAACGCAAATCATCCATGGCATTCACCAACAAGAAGTAAAGGGATCGTAACCCCAAAATGGCAAACACATTCGCGGTATAAATAATAAATGGGTCTTGGGTGATTGCAAAGATGGCGGGAATAGAATCAAGGGCAAAAATAACATCGGAAAATTCAATAAGAATCAAAGCTGCTAACAACGGCGTCCCATAAATCTTACCATTTTGTTTAATGCTAAATTTATCACCATTAAGTTGGTCTTTAAGGGGGAAAAATTTTTGCATACTTTTCCATGCCCACGTGTTTTTTAAATCTGTCTCGCGGTCACCAAGATATAAAATTTTCAAACCCGTTATAAATAAGATTCCCCCAAAAATATAAAGAATAAAATGGAATTTTTGCAGCAGCAGAATGCCCCCCCAAATCATCGCCAGGCGCAATAACAAGGCGGAAATAATACCCCAAAATAAGACACGGTGTTGATATTGGTTGGGGATTTTTAAAGTTTGAAAAACAATCGCGAACACCATGATGTTATCAAGGCTTAGGCTTTTTTCAATGGCATACCCTGTAAAGAATAACAGGCTGCAATCAAGCCCTTGATCAAAAGCGATCCACCCTCCAAAAAGGAGGGCAAAAATGAACCAAACAAAGCTCCACAGTAAAGCTTCAGCATAACTGGGTAAGTGGGCTTTTTTGTGGAAAAATCCCAAATCCAAGGCCAGCATAAAAACCACGCCAGCATTGAAAACAAGCCAAGGCAAAAGGGTGTGTGAGTAAGATGACATGATAACTAAAGATAGATTATTATTTTATCTTTTTATCATATACCCATTTCACATAATTTTGCGGGCTTTTTGTGACAGAGATTTTTTCCAGAAACAAGGTGAAAAATCCGCACATAGCCAGCTACGTAAGGATTTGGAAACGGCGTTTATGGAAAAAAGATCAAACAGAAAAACCAGAAAAATCATCTGAAAGGGGTATAATATTGAATTCTTACAAAGAATCTGCAATCTCATCCTTGGATAATTCTTTCTCTTTCTTTTCTTCCTCGTCTCGTCGTGGAGCTTGCAAATCCGCTACCATTTGTTTAATCCCATGGTTAGCAAGAACAGCTTCCGCCGCTCCTGTCTCCATAGTTATACGAACATCAGGCACAGAATAAACTGTTCCTTGGGGTAGCTCTTGTCCTAGACTTGCGACCACATCATTTTCACGTCTGATATGAATCATCCTTGTAAAAACTTGAGAATGACTAGTGGCACGGGCTATATTATTTTTAATCTCCTGAGGAAGTGTGGGTAATCCCCCCAAACCCTGCCACCCTGCAGGACCATTATAACCAATGTTGCTCACCAATTGATTTCCTTCTTCCCCAGGCCCGCTGTCTTGCACACGGTCCTGTCTTCCTAAATAATTCAAATAAGCTGCCCCTGCTGAAAATCTTCCCAAAGAATGTCCAACAAAAATGATTTTTGGGTTCCCATCATGTGATTCACGTCTAAAAATTTTAATCGCCTCGCTCGTAAAATCAGCTCCATGTTCAAGGTAGAGAGCCAAAGTCCCAGGATCGTTCTCCTTCATGGCTTCTAAATGCAGTCTGCGTTCATAACCTTTATCACAAGCCGCATACCCACCCTGTGTAATCATGTTATAAGACCCTTTTATCAAGCCACCAGCAAAACCAACTGCCGTTGCTCCCAGCGCAAAAGAACCCCCCGCAATCGCCCCAAAACCAGTACAGGCCACCGGCCCCCCTACAGCCACACCTATTCCAGCGCCATATTTCATTCCTCGTGATACATCATAAATGAGGCTTGCTCCAGATTTCTTTAATGTAGACGCTGACACTGTCAAATCTAGAACATTGCTTACAACAGGAATCCCAAGTGTTCTAACGTTCAGCGTGCCAGAGGACGCAAATCTTGAAAACCAACCTGAGTATGTGGCGCCTGAGCTTACAACGGATGAAGGGCGTGATCCTAGAAAAGCTGACGTGGCGTTCACAACAACGTTGCCAAAATAATCTGGTATTCTTTGGTCCCCAGTTAGCGTATTCGCAAGAACAATACCAATCCCATAGTCAGCTTCAAGATCTTTTGGATTACTTGTGTCTGTTCCTCTAAAGATGATTTTACCCGTATTTGTTGTTTCATCATAAATTGCTAAAACATGAATGCTTCCATCTTTTGATGAACGAAAATTATGCAATTCAAATCCTTCTAAAATTGATGGACGATGCCTTGAAAATGAATCTTCTTCATGATTTATGGGGTAGGCCAAAGCAGCACCATGTGCGCATCCGCTAAAAAGCGCTAAATCCTCATCGGAGCAATCAGAGTTTCTAAGACTTTGGTGATAAGATCCAGAACCCGAGGAACTTGATGCAGCTATGGTTGATGCGATGGACGACAACAGAATGGCCGATACGTAAATTTCTTTCTTCAAAACACAATCCCAATGTTAAATAAAAACTCTAATATTGAATATTATAAATTTGAGAGTATGAATAAAGTTTTAAGAAATTTTAAAAAGCAAATAAACTGGGAGAAGAGATTTTTTGAAATCCCCACTTGCGTGAGGATGACATTAACCTAAAAGAAACTATGAATTCATCGACTGAAAAAAGTCGGCGTTGCATTTACTGTATTTCAGCTTGTCATGCAAGAACTCCATAGCCTCGGTCGTGCCCATAGGGTTTAAAATACGACGCAGAACCCACATCTTGGAAAGCTCAGCCTTATTAACCAACAACTCTTCCTTACGGGTACCAGACTTGTTGATATCAATGGCGGGGAACACACGCTTATCAGACAACTTGCGATCCATCACAATTTCGGCATTACCAGTACCCTTGAATTCTTCAAAGATTACTTCATCCATGCGCGAACCCGTATCAATCATGGCTGTACCAATAATCGTCAACGATCCGCCCTCTTCCACATTACGGGCCGCACCAAACAAACGCTTAGGCCGTTGCAGCGCATTTGCATCCACACCACCGGTTAAAACTTTACCAGATGATGGGACAACGGTGTTATACGCTCTGGCCAAGCGGGTTATCGAATCCAGCAAAATAACCACGTCTTTTTTCTGTTCAACCAATCTTTTGGCTTTTTCAATAACCATCTCAGCCACCTGTACATGGCGGGACGCTGGCTCGTCAAAGGTCGAGCTGACAACTTCGCCTTTAACTGAGCGGGCCATATCAGTGACCTCTTCTGGGCGTTCGTCAATCAACAAAACAATTAAATAAATTTCAGGATGGTTGGTCGTAATTGAATGGGCAATATTTTGTAACATCACTGTTTTTCCGGTGCGAGGTGGGGCCACTAATAATGCACGTTGCCCCTTACCAAGGGGGGTCACCAAATCAATCACTCGCGATGTATAATCTTTGCCTGTTTGATCGTTTTCGATTTCTAAGTGAAGGCGTTGCTCTGGGTACAAAGGCGTCAGGTTGTCAAAGTTTATACGATGTTTAACGTTTTCAGGTTCTTCAAAATTGATCTTGTTCACTTTTAAAAGCGCAAAATACCGCTCGCCATCTTTAGGGGCACGAATTTGCCCTTCGACCGTATCGCCCGTCCTAAGGCCAAAACGACGCACCTGGTTTGGTGAAACATAGATGTCGTCGGGTCCTGGCAAATAATTTGATTCCGGTGATCGCAAAAAGCCAAATCCATCTTGCAAAAGCTCAATAACCCCTTCGCCTAAAATGATAATATCTTTTTCTGTCAGCTTTTTTAAAATTGCAAATTGCAAATCTTGTTTGCGTAAAGCACTGGCATTTTCGATTTCGTGCTGTTCAGCAATCACTAAAAGTTCAGCTGCAGATTTTCGTTTTAATTCTTGCAAGTTCATAAAAGTTCCTAAGACAAAGATTTAAGGGAAGGTTTAAAGAAGGATTTAATAATCACACAGATGATAATGATGATATTTCGTTAAAGTCAGGGGGTTTTTTTTATGAGTACCGTTAGCAGGAACCAACGACGATGATCTAAAAAGGATTGAAACACAAGTGCGCCTAAAACGCAAAGTATTTTTGTGCAGGGGTCAGGTATCTCACCCCTTCGGTAAGCACAAAGCCCTTTTAGAATCATATTTTATGAACTCTAAAAGCTCAGCCACGGTTGCGCTGTCTTGAAAATCAACCTCTACCTTTTGAATACGATCTGCAAGAGGCATGATTTTATCACCTTCAAACAAACTTTGGTAGGCAGCCATCAATTGTTGAATAATCTTTGATGAAAAGCCTCGGCGTTTTAAACCCACCAAATTTAAACCATTTAGATACGCGCGCTCACCTAAAACCATTCCAAACGGAATCACATCTTTTTCAACACCCGACATGCCGCCAATAATAGCATGCTCACCAATACGAACATATTGCTGAACAGCTGACAATCCCCCAAGAATCACATAATTACCAATTTGCACATGTCCTGCCAAAGTTGCATTATTGGCCAGAATAACATGATCACCAACCATACAATCATGGGCCACGTGAGAACCCACCATCAGCAAACAATGATTCCCAACCTGGGTTAACATTTTGTCGCCTTTTGTACCGGGCTGGATCGTCACATATTCACGAATCGTTGTGTCGTGACCAATAACTGTCTGCGAAGGTTCGCCATTGTATTTCAAATCTTGCGGGGGGTGACCCAAAGAAGCAAACGGGTAAACCAACGTCCGCTCGCCCAACGTGATATCACCGGCCAGCGAAACATGGGAGACTAATCTAACGCCATCCTTCAGTTTGACCTGTGGACCTAAATGACAATAGGGGCCAATGACGACATCTGCGCCAACCTCTGATCCCCCTTCAACAATCGCCGTCGGATGAATTTTGGCACTTGGATGGACGGTGTTTTGATAAGATGGACTGACGGAAACGTTCATTTATTGATCCATAATCATCGCGGTAAAGGTGGCTTCGTCAGTCAGCGTTTGACCAACCCAAGCTTCACCCTTAAATTTCCAAATTTGCCCACGACTTCTTTCTTTTTTGACACGCAGCTGTAAAACATCCCCTGGAACAACAGGCTTTCGGAACTTTGCTCCCTCTATTGACATAAAATAAACCATGTTGTTGGGCTTTTCAGTGGTTTGATTTTCAGACAGCAAAGTTTTAACAACTAAGGCGCCTGCTGTTTGCGCCATGGCCTCGATAATCAAAACGCCGGGTAAAATGGGATGTTCAGGGAAATGCCCTTGAAAATACCATTCATTCAAAGACACGTTTTTAATGCCAACCGCACTTTGCCCCAACTCCACCTGTTCAATCCGATCAATCAATAAAAATGGATAACGATGGGGAATAAGCTCTTTAATTTCTTGAGCATTAATTGTTAGATTTTGCATGATGTTTTGGGGTCTCAATTGATGAATGGACATAAGATACTTTTTAAACCTTATTTTTGATTAGTCGTTGTACGGCAATCGTTTGTTTGTGCCAATCTCTCACAGGTACAGCGGGTGAACCAGCCACAGTCTCTTTGTCAGCGACATCGCGCATCAAACCACTTTGGGCAGCAATTTTAACACCATGACCAATTTTCAAATGACCAGCGATGCCGACTTGGCCCGCGGCAATCACAAATTTTCCTAACTTTGTGCTGCCTGCAATCCCAACTTGCGCCACCAAAACGCTGTTATCACCAACCTCTACGTTATGGGCAATTTGAACCAGATTGTCAATACGAACACCGTTTCCAATGAGTGTGTCGGCGAAACTTCCCCGATCAATGGTCGTATTGGCACCAATATGTACGTGATTCCCAACGATTACGCGTCCCAGTTGGGGAATATCAAAATGGCCTTTCTCGTCCATATGAAAACCAAAACCCGGCTGACCAATCCGCGCCCCTGGCTTGATATAAACGTGATTACCAAGAATGGCACACCCAACCGTAACATGGGCCTCTAAATGGCAATTATCACCAAGAATTGTTCCTTTTTGAATCACGCAATGGGGACCTATAAAACAGTTGTCACCCACTATGACGTCAGCTTCAATCACCGCGAAGGCACTGACCACGCAATGACGACCAACTTTTGCCGTTGGGTCAATAAAACTATGATCAGAAATTCCTTGATGGTTGGCAAAGGACGGGTAAAACAAACTGGCAATTTTTCCAAAACACCGATAAGGATGATCAACCACCAAACACAGGGTTGATGATGGCACATTCGACGCTTCTTTGGCCGTTATCAAGCACAAACCAGCTTTGGTCTGCTTTAAGTCTTCCAAATATTTGGCATTGTTATAACAACTAACATCTTTTGAATCAGCATCACCTAAAACAGCTACACTTTCAAAGATTCTGTCTTTGTCAAAACCATCGGGGACAACAACGTCCAAATGCTGACAAATCTGTTCCAAACTTAATGGGTTTGATTTTTTAAAGAAACGTGGATCAATCATATCTTGTGCTGACCTAGTTTAAGGATTTCCAATTGTTTAGGGGTTAACTGGGTTGCCTTGATAATATCATCGTCGCTTAAACCCATTTTTAATAGTGTTAAGACGGTTTCTAAATTTGCTTCCTCTCTGCCTTCTTGTCTGCCCTCAGCCCTGCCCTCAGCCCTGCCCTCAGTTCTTCCCCGTTCAATTCCATCATCAATGGCTTGGTCAATGGCGGCGATATAATCAGCCTCTTGCTTTTCGGCCTGTTCATAGGCCATCAGCTCTTGCTCGCTCCAAGAAAAGCGGTTCAGCTCCTCATAGGCTCGGTAAAGGGTGTTGGTGTTTTTCAGCAAATGCTCCACATCTTTTTCAGGCGTACCTTCCCCATGCTTAAAGAAATAAACCCATTTCTCGATCTTGGTGGTGGACTCCTCAAGGCTTTTATCCAGCTTGGGCAATTCCAAAAAGGTAAAGGAAAAGTCTTTCAGATCATGTTCATGGCTGACCTTATCCAAAATAATATGGTCGGATTTATAGGCCTGCTTATCAGGGAACATCACAAAGTTCGTGATGGCCAAGAAAATAACCTCTTTAAGGGTATAGTATTTTCCGGCAACTTTTAGCTGAGAAGCGTACGCCTTCGCTGCATAATATTGGGCGCGTTTCTCAAAACCTTTTTCCTTCGCAACCTGCATCTCAACCACATAGGTATGGCCGTTTTGATCGGTGCACAGGACATCCACAATGCTGGTCTTTCTGGCCGCCACCTCAGGGTCTTGGACAGTCTTTAAAAACGTCACATCCGTAATCGTCGCTTTTTCTTTAAAGGTGATCATGTCGTTCAGGAAATCGATCAGGATGTCCTTGTTCCGTTCGGTGCCAAAGATGCGTCTGAAGGCGACATCATTTTTAGGATCTAAGAATTTGGTTAGCATATGTTACTCTCCGGCTTTACTTTGACGCTAAGTATAGCATAAATTTGGCCTTCAAAAGAAAAATAGAAAAAGAGTTTCATTCCACCGCGGGCAACTTTAAATTCGGCAGAATTTTATCCAGTCGCTTAATCACCTCAGCCGTAATATCCAAAGCTTCTTCATGGTATAAAATAGACCTGGTTTCTTGGATTGTCATGTTCAAAACCAAGTTAAATCCATGCTCTTTAACAATATCTGCAATAACCTGATTGAGAGTTGATTCCACCAAATTTGTTAATAAAGTAAATTGTTTTTCTAATTTCTCTTTTGTTTTTTGTACTTGTTGTTCAAGGCCTGAGATTTTCTTGTCAAATTCCAACTTTTGTTCTGGTTTGGCTTTTGTCTTTTTTAGGCGTTGATGCTCTTCACGAAGACTCGCCTCTTGCTCAAGAATGTCTTTGTGAATACGATTATGTTCTTCCTCTAACAATTCGCGCACTTTTGCAAACGGCAACGACTGAGACTTAATCAAGTTACTATCTACAACAGCCACACGAATGGATTTGGACTCAATCTTGTGCGAATAAAAAACGAAATAAAATGTCGCGGCAATGGTACACACCGCGACACTGAAAACAACAAAAGAGACTCTAAAAAATCGATTCACGTCTCACTCTTAAAAGCGCGTTGAAAAACCAAGCAATATGCGCTGAGTTTTGTCGAATTTCTCTTTTCTAACAGGAAGAGCATAGTCGATACGCAAAGGCCCGAACGGTGATGACCAAGCGATACCTATACCCACTGACTGGCGCATCGTTCTTTTGTCAATGACGGTGCTGCTCGACTTACCAGGACGCCACAGGCTACCCACATCTGTAAAGATAGCGCCGCGAATACCAAACTCTGAAGGCAAGCCAAGTGGGAACATCATTTCTGCGGTTGCTGTCCAATACCGCGTACCACCCAAAGGATCCGTTTCTTGTGTGCTCATATCCCTTGGTCCCAACCCACCATAGGCAAAACCGCGGAAAGAATCGGCCCCTAACATAACGCTGTCTGTGACGCGAATGGTCTTGTTAACACGCTCTACGCCACCCAAAGCACCCTTCAAACCCAAGACGACTTCTTCCAACGGGGAATAATACCAGTTGGCATTCGCATCGTTACGCAAATAGTTAACGCTGCCCCCAAGACCTGCATACGTGTTGCTAAGGCTTAAGATATAACCCGATGTTGGCATGACGCGACTATCCCGTCTGTCATAAGAAATGGTATGAGTCAAGGCAGATGTCAGGGAGTTACCGGCCTGTTGACGAATAATAGGCGATGCGAAGACGGAGATATGATCGACCTTGTCTTGCTTTAAACCATAGTTCCAACCCTGGCTCCAATAATCGCTGAGACGATAACCCAAGCCCAAATTAAAACCGTTCGTTAGCTGATGATAGGCGTTAAAACGCGTAGACCGAACACTAAAAATATCGGCGCTGGCCTGAAGGTTCCGCCCCAAGAAATAAGGCTCGATAATACCAATATCAAAATCCTGACGCTTTTTGGCCACGGTAAAGTCAGCATGCACAACTTGACCTTTTCCACGGAAGTTTCTTTCCACAATCTTTACGTTTGCCAAAGGTCCATCCATCGTTGAATACCCAATAGACAGGCCCAACTCACCCGTAGACTGCTCTTCAACTTTTACAATCAACTGCGCCTGGTCCGGTGCGCTGCCTTGTTCTGTTTCCACCGTAACTGTTTTGAAGTATTGAAGGTCTTTCAAATTCATTTCGGATTGTTTAATTTTGGCTGCATTATAGGCATCCCCTTCATGAAGCATCAGCTCACGACGAATCACATCATCGTGGGTGCGATCATTACCAACCAAAACGATTTTTTCGATATAAACGCGGGGACCTTCTTTGACTTCAAACGTGATATCAACCGTCTGCGTTTCAGGATTTTTGACAACTTTGGGTTCAATGGAAACAAACGCAAACCCTTGTGTTCCTGCGGCATGCGTGATAGCATTCACGCTTTTTTCAATCAGACGGCCACTGAAGGTTTCTTTTTCAGCAAAGGCAATTTCACTGCGCAAAGTTTCCGCCTTGATGCTTGGAATATGCGACACGATATCGACCTTACCAAACGTATACAGTTTACCCTCCTCAACGGTAAAGGTCAGGTAAAAGTCTTTTTGATCGGGGCTTAATTCAGCCACAGCGGACAATATGCGAAAATCGGCATAACCGCTGTCATTATAAAGCTTACGAAGGGTCTGTTGGTCACCGATAAAACGATCGGGGTCATAAACATCATCAACAGCAAAGAAACGGTACCAGCGGGCCCGTTTAGTCAACATATATTCCTCTAACTTTTTCGAGGAAATATGCTTATTGCCAACAAATTGAATCGACCGCACGTACGTGACAGGCCCTTCGTTAATTTCGAAAACCAGGTCAACACGGTTTTCCGGCAACTTGATAATTTTTGGATCAACCCTGGCCCCGAATCGCCCCATACGACGGTAGATTTCTAAGATACGTTGTTGAGCCTCTTGAATGCGCGTCCGAGACAAAACCTCACGGGGGCGCAAGCGAACTTCCTGGGTGATAATGTCGTCTTTTAATTTACTGTTCCCTTCAAAGACAACACGATTAATAATCGGATTTTCTTCAACCTCAACAATCAAAACTTGGCCATTGATTCGCACATGCACATCGATGAAATAACCGGTTGCAAACAAATCCTTTAAGCATTGGTCTAATTTTCCTTGATCTAAGGTCTGGCCAACTTTTGCAGACAAATAGGACAGAACCGTTTCAGACTCAATACGTTGGTTACCCTGGATTTTAATGTCCTTAATCGTAACAGGATCAGCCCACAAGGATTGAGAAAAAATGAATACAAAAGTAAACAGAAAGGCTTTTTTAAACATGACTTAGAACCAACTTTTAATAATGTGAAAAACTTTATAACGAAGCAAATCGTTCCATGTGGCATACAACATGACGGCCGCAACAACCAGAAACCCAGCCAAGAAGATATACTCTTGCGCCTTTACCGACAAGGGCTTTCCTCGTACCATTTCAAGGCCAGCCAAAAGGATGTGCCCTCCGTCCAAAACGGGAATAGGCAAAAGATTGATCAGCCCCAAATTAATGGACAACAGGGCCATCAGCCAAATCACCGATGATATACCGTTCTTTGTGCTTTGCGCTGCCATGTCTCCAATAGACAAGATCCCCCCCAATTCACCGGATCCGCTTTTGCCCGTTACCAACCGCGACAAACTGTTAATGGTTTCCACAGTCAAATCCCAACACAGACTGAGACCGTAAAAAGCCGCCATCAGGGGGTTATGACGAACGTAGTGGGGTTCACCTGGCGCAATTCCTAAACGGGCGATGGTTTTTTTTTCTTGGGTTGCTGTGTCAGTCTCGTAAAAGGATACTGTTTTTGTGAGCTGAGCGCCGGCTCGCTCAATCTGAAAAACGGCATCTTTACCTGTAGATTGGGTAATGGCATGACGCAGCTGATGAAAATCTTCAATGGATGCATCGTCAACCTTCACAATCTTATCACCAACCATAAGTCCCGACTTTTCAGCAAGCATGCCTGGTTCAACTTTACCAATTACAGGCTCCAAAAAAGGAACACCCTTGATGGCAATTAATGCCCATAAAGCCACAACAGCAAAAATCATATTGGCCGCAGGGCCCGCGACAGCGACGGCCATACGTTGCAAAGGGGTCTTACTGTGAAGTGTTTGTGTTTTTTCTTCCTCGCTAAGACCGTCGTCAGCGGACCGGCCGCTGCTGGGGTCAGCATCACCCAACATCTTTACATAGCCGCCCAAAGGAACCAGACTGAAACGCCAGCGTGTTTGATGCCGATCGGTCCATCCAAATAATTCAGGACCAAACCCAATGGAGAAGACAGTCACCTTTACGCCATTTCGACGCGCCACCAAAAAATGGCCCATTTCATGAATAAAAACCAAAATGGTCAGAATAACAAAGAAGGGAAGGAATTTAGCGATGACCCAAGACACAAAAGCATTCCAGCTAGAATATGAAGTTGGGGACAAGGTAGCATTTTCTTTTAACAAAAACCACCCCTTCTGTTTTTACGAAAATATGACTTAATTTTGTGTAAAAAAAAGAGGCGGATCTTGGTCAGCGTGCGTGCGTTTAATATGTTGGTCCATCTTGTTCAAACGTTATAAGTTATTTCGAAGAAGAAGAAGAAGAAGAAGAAGTGGCGGGTTCCAACCTTTTTAAAGCTGCCTCCGCATGAGTGGAAAATTCCCAACAATATCCAGCATTATTATTACTAAAATTTTTTATTTTCTCCCAAGCTTTCTTTGCTAAATCTATTTCTCGAAATCTCTCCAAATCCATCGCAACGCCTTGAAATCTGTAAAGATCGTCTAGCATAGGTTGGGAAGATATGCGATCATATGAATAGAGTTGCCCACCAGCCCCAATCCCTCCTTGACGAGTAATTTGCTCACCTCTTATAGGCATTTTCAATATTTTCTCATACATTTGCTTCGCTAATGCGGATTCATTTAGTTCAATTAGTTTTCTAGCCACGTCACCTAAGACAGGAACAGTGGAATCAAAAGCATTCAGTAATTTGGCTCCCACCTTTTTCCAAGCTTCTATTATCTTTGCATCATTCGTACCCTTTAATAATTCTTCTAACGATTTGGCCGCGGTCTCTAAATCAGAGATCGTTGCATCGGCACGATCTATTACCATTTTATAAAGCTCCACGGCTCGCATTTTTTGTTCAAAGGCATAACAATTGAATGCTACATTGTTCAATTGTTTGGCGGTTAGCTGATTCTTTATCCGCTCAAGAAGTGTTGTTACTAAATCGTCCATCTTCCCTGCTATAAAGAATCTAAGGGCTTCCACAAAATCACCAGTGGTTGCGCTCTCATGGTTCTGTATTTTTACCCCAGCCTGAATTGCTAAATCATACTCTTTATTCCATAGCAAAGCTTCCCCTGCCTTCACTAAATCAGAAGCCATTGCCTCGGGATGTTTTAGAACCTTTACCAAAGCCGCTTTTGAGAGCTCTTTCAGGTTGCAGCGCCGCAACTCCCGCCCTGCAATCATCAACTCAGAAGGCGTTGCCTCAGGATGGTTCATTATCTTTAGCGAAGCTTCCTTAATCACATCAGAATCATTGGGGGGCACATTTCCCAATGCCGTTATTAAATGATCAGGTGTTGCATCGGGACGGCTTATTTGCAGTTCAGCACCTTTTCTAGATACATATTGGTTATTAGAACCAGTAATATCTGAAATATCTTTCAAGAAAGCATCGAAACTTTCAACGCCCAAAGGTGGATAGGCATCGATGTAAGTCACATCGTTTAATGTTGATGTTTTTCCGATATAAACCTTAATGCACTGACGAAATTTCTCTCGGCTTAAGTTTAGGAACATATCATTTGAGCCTCCTGAAACCTTATTTATTTCCGCTAGGGTTTTAATGATGGCATTTTTGCCCTCATCACCTACATGCTTTGCAAGCAACTCGCCCAAACCCTGCCGATATACCTGGTGGTGGGTATAAAGGACACCCTGTATCATATGCTCAGAGGTTAAAGGGGAAGGAGGCTTAGCACCTATTAATAAAAAGCTAGCTCCATCAGCCGCGGCTATTGTGGCTATGTGTGCTTTATACGTTTCTAAATCCACCCCTGCACTGTTGGCCTTTTGTGCCAACTGATCATCAGATAGAATGTTTTCGCGGCCATTCTGCAGCCCCTGATCAAGGTATAGATTGGGTATTATGTTTGCCTCGGCGGGGAAAAAGTAGCGCGTTTTATATATAGATGTATAAATCGCCTCTCTTTCATCCTTCGTTGCTTGCCTGGTATTATCGATACCATATTTACCACCCAGCAAGGCGCAGATTTCCTTGGTAAACTTATATATATTTCTAATCACCTCCTCTATATTGTCACTCTCTGGTTTTGCTAGCTCTTCAAATTTATCTCTTTTTTCTACAAGATCCCAAAACCAAACCATGGCCGGTATCTCTTTTGGCTTATTCAACTCCGAGGCGTTAAGAGGATCTGAAAGTTCCGCTCCGCCATAGCCATAAGGACTGCCAACACAACACACAATCAGCATAACAACACATGGAAATAAGCTATTCATATTTATACCTTCAGATAAAATCAACATAACGAATCTATAATACACAAGCTGCCTAAAAAAAACCAGAAAGTTATACAGTAGCTGAACCGCACAATATAATATAAATTCAAGGGGACGCTTGTTTAAATCAGTTTCTTTCATCAGATACAGGGAAATTCTGGCCATACCGCACCCAAAATGGGGTCCAAAAAAAATTTTGAATACTATTGAATGTCTAATACACTAGTGAAAAATAAACCCAACAACAAAGAGCATTAATGCAATTACTATTTATAAGAAATTTATTTTTATTTGTCTTTTTTACCATCATTAACCTTCAAGGACACACGGCACAAGCCCCAGCTGAACAATCACAACTTGCGAAGTTTCTTGGCGATACCTTCAAAGATGACAAATCAGCGTCGCCTTTCACAAACGCCCCTGATGACTGCAGCCAACTTATAGACGCGGTTGTTAACCATATGCGCGTAGGAGATGACGAACAGTTGCGCAGGCTTTTCTATCAACCCGACGTCAATGCATGGGTGACTTTTTATCAACAGGTCACAAAAAAACAATTTTCAACCGTTGACTTGATCGATTTGTTAGACCAAACCAAATCCAGACTTTTTGCGGCCTATTCAGGGAAAAGTGCCGATGATGACAACGCTTATTTCTATGCCCCCACTTTATTCGACCAACTCATGCAACAAATTTTTGCAGGATGTTGGGGAATTTCTGACCAACCTACACCTGACGATACTATCAATCATTTGAAGAGGATTTATGGTCGGGTTGTTTCTGGGCTGGCTACGGTTCATGAATACTACCCGCTTGGTATTATAAAATCCTTGGAATCCAAAAAAGCACAATCCTCACCAATAGAGACTGCTCATTTCGCAGCCCTGCAAGAATGTGCCGCATCGGTTTATAGCCACTTACGCGCGACATCGGGGGTGGACCCATACTCAGTTGACGATTTTAGGCTATCCACCAACGTATCATTTTTTCTGCCTTCCTTTGAAAAAACCCTTGGGCAAATTCATTATCAAAATCCGTTGTCATGTATTTATGGCCACCCAAATTTCAGAACACTGGCATGGAGTCTTATAAATCCAGAAAAAGAAAACGTTCCGTTTAATGTGCCTGGATTTCACTATTTTGGAACCCCGATATTCCACCCAAGTATTGTTGAGTGGGAAGACACGTATACAAGTTACTGCGGTAACAGCTTTCTGTTCTTTGCAAAGGCCGAAGGATGTTGGTGGATTTGGTCAAAAGAATTTGAGTGGAGCAAAAGGCTTCCCGGATGGAATCCGATTAAAAATAGGCAAGATATTCTTGAGCGCCTAAAAGCCGCCCTTAAGAAAGAATTTGGAACCGCGGAGAATGTTGAACTGGAAAGTGAACAGTTTGATCCTTTTCATTTTTCAACGGCTGTCAAGTTTAAAGGGGAAAATGGTTTCCAGAGAATAGTCTGGTCCACACAAAAACCCGATTGTTCTGTTGAAATTCAGGATTTTGGTGATATTCATTTAGACGGATTTCTTTATCCAACAGGCAAAACTTTAGCTTGGCAGAGTCCTGATAAAAAGTGGCATTTAATGCGTTTTAAGGGCTCTGGTGTCGACCGTTGTTTAGAGTCATTATATCCCCAAGAATATGTTGATATTCTCTCGTATACATATAAATATAAAGAGCGGACTTTGGAGATTAAGACAAAAAAACCAGGCGCAGAGGGATGTGAGTATTGGTCGTACAATACTGACACAGACAGTTGGAAACAGCTTTCTGAAGACGAGCGTGAACTTTCTTCTGATGAAGCGCAGGCATATCTTAAGGCCCAATATCCAGAAATAGGGATAAATTTTTTTAGTTACTCCCCTAACGAAATTTTAACATCACTTTGTGACCCAAAGACTGTTACCCAGGAAAGGTTCGTTATTTTCACCAGGAATCCTGGAGCGCGCACCTATTCTGAACGCCAACTTTTCGTCGCTCAGGCCGACAGCATCGTGTATGTGCCTGGTAATACTCGTGTAGTATCTTACAAAGAGCTAGATGGAAAACTTTGTGCGAAGAAACTTGTTAACGACGTTCTTGAAAATGCATTGCCCCCTCACGAAACTATAGAAAACTGGCACGAAGTTGAATTTAATGGTCATGGTGATCTTCTATTGGCATCACGCGTAACAAACCATGGACGAAAAAGTGAATATTGGACTTTAAAAAACGGCGAATGGCATCTGCTGTACAATGGAGAAAATTTCAAATATTGTCTAAACAAAGTAAATTTCGCCAACACCGACAGGGTGTACAGGTCTTCATATAATGAGGCCGGATTAACATTAGAGCTTTTAAATCCCGATACATTATCCTTTGAACCCACAAACGTACAGAATACACTTGTATCCGTAACAGATCATGAGAGCAGGGATTTTATTGTGTCACAAGAAGATCCGCGTGTTATTGTGGCTGTCAAAGACTACCACAATGGGCTAGCACAATGGAAATTTTTAGATACCAACCTTTCTAAACAATATGACAGCTTTCGTGACAAACTCCAGGCAAAATGGACGGAAGAAGGTAGAGAATTCGCAACTGCTCCTTTAACAGTTTCAGAGTTCAAGCTGAACGATAATCAAATTTGTGAAATAGCTTTTTTCTTCCATCAAAACATGGCCATAAATGGGCTAGCTTCTTTGCAGGGGGAAGAGGTGCTTGTTGAGTGGTCCGAATATTTTGATAAAGTTAATCACACGTTGCATCCGCCTCTTCAAGCTCAAACAGTAAAAGTCGATGGTCATGATGTACCCTATTATTATTTGCCACCCGTTAAAGATAACAATAAAAAAACTCTAATCCTTATGCAAGGTGGCCCTATTGGTTATTATGAAGGAGCCTTCTCAGACATAATCCATTATTATACGCAAAATGGCTGGCAAGTGATCATACCCCAGGAAAGTTTGCGTACTGGATATGGTTGGAAGCATTTTATAAAAGGCATTGGAGAAATGGGACGCAAAAACTTACATCAGCTTCTTCATGTTTTTTACGATGCGAAAGTAAAAGGTTTAATTCCAGACATCAACCAAGTCAGCTTGTATGGCCACAGCTATGGTGGATTTGTTGCCGCATCATTTGCCCTGCGTTGGTCAGAATTGCACAAAGAAGCCGGTCTTGCGGAGGAATTTCATTTCCAATCCATTGTGGCTGATGCTGCATTGGTCAGTTCGGATTCGAACCCTGATGTATCTGCAATAGCCTTACCTGATGATGCATTAGGTAATCCAGCAGATTATTTCCGCAAAATCATGCCTATTAACAGGGTGACAGATCCTTTGTCAGCACCTCTATACCTTGTGCATGGCGTTACTGACGTG
This sequence comes from Candidatus Finniella inopinata, assembly GCF_004210305.1. NCBI lineage: Bacteria > Pseudomonadati > Pseudomonadota > Alphaproteobacteria > Holosporales > Candidatus Paracaedibacteraceae > Candidatus Finniella > Candidatus Finniella inopinata. Next base: position 148,656 of record NZ_SCFB01000007.1, read on the forward strand.
CGTTGTTCTGCGGCGTATATAAAAGACTTTAAACAGGCTCTAAAAAAAGCGCGTAAAAATGTCCCTTTATATTTGCATTCTGGCAGACATAACCCTCCAGCGCATCCCTGTTACCCCGAATTTGTGGCCGCCTTAATGGAAGGAAAGCCCACCGGTGAACTTGAAAAAGAGATTGGATTATCCATTGAATAGGCGGATTTCCAACAAAAGTTTTCTGAGATTTCCTACCCTTTTCCCCCTCTTATAAGGTATGAAGTAAGATATAAATAGAATAGCGAAATATAGCCATGTTACCCGAGCCCATCTCTTTCCTACAACCTGTCGAGTTGCCGATTCTGTCGGTGACCGACCTATCGCTTAGTTTGAAACAGCTGGTGGAGGGGCATTTTAGGCGGGTGCGAGTGCGTGGCGAAATTTCTGGGTTCAAGCGTCACACATCGGGCCATGCCTATTTCACCCTAAAAGACCAAGATTCGATCATTGATGCGGTATCTTGGCGGGGCACAAACCTAAAGGCCCCGTTGCAAGATGGCTTGGAAGTTATTGTTACCGGCCGTTTAACAACCTATCCTGGGCGGTCCAAGTATCAAATTGTGGTGGATGGAGCCGAAGCCGCTGGCGAAGGCGCCCTATTAAAGGTACTGCTGGAGAGAAAAGCACGCCTTCAGGCCGAAGGGTTATTTGAACACAAACGCCCCCTGCCCGCTTTTCCCAAGACCATCGGCGTGATCACCTCGGCCACAGGTGCTGTTATCCAAGACATTTTGCACCGCCTGAGTGACCGTTACCCGTGTCACGTTCTGGTGTGGCCAGTTTTGGTTCAGGGACCTGGCGCTGCCGATCAAATCACAGCAGCCATTCGCGGGTTTAACGCCCTTGAGCAAAAACCTGATTTACTGATTGTGGCCAGAGGGGGCGGCAGCCTGGAAGATTTATGGTGCTTTAACGAGGAAAATGTGGTCCGAGCAGCTGCTGCCAGTCAGATCCCCTTGATTTCGGCCGTGGGTCATGAAACCGACACCACACTTATTGACTGGGCCTCTGATCTTAGAGCCCCCACACCAACGGCTGCAGCCGAACTGGCCACGCCTGTTCTTTCGCAGGTCCGTTACACCATCCGGCAACACAGCCAACGGCTTTATAATTTGGTGGATCGTCAATTCACGAACGACAGCCTTCATTTAACCAATCTGGCAAGAGCTTTGCCATCCCCTCAACAAGTCTTGGAACAAACCATGCTGCGGGTCGATGATTGGGGTGACCGACTATCACAGGCCTATGGTGTATTTTTGAATTACAAACATCAATCTTTGGTTTTTCAACGGACCCGTCTGCGTGCCCCGTTGCCGTTATTAGACTCAGGGAACCAGAAAGTGGGTCAATTGGCGGATCGTTTAATATACAGCCAGCAGCAATTTTTGAACCAGCTGATGGATCGTCTGACTTTACAAAGCACCTGTTTAGAGCAGAATTCGTACCAGCGCATCTTGAAACGGGGATTTTCTCTTATCACCGTTGGTGACCATGTGGTCAGCAGCGTGGACTATTTCCGTCAGAACCCCCATGCATCCGTTGATTTGCATTTTTCAGATGGAACGGTAAAAGTCGAAACCAATGCTTTCAGGCCTTAGGCCATGAAATTGATACCACGCTTATTGATTGGCCTCTAATCTCGGGGTACCCACTCTTCTGGGGGAATTTTGGACATTGATTGATAGCATTGGCCCCGGAGGACGCAAGTAGTCAGAAGCAGCCGGACGTCTGCCCGACACAGGACTTTCAATGCCTTTTGGAAACAAACAGGGCGCAGAATCAAAAAACGGCTTTGTTGAGATGTGCCTAGGCGACACCTTGAGGCTGCCTGGAACAATCTGTCCTGAAGGGCTCAAGTTTTCTGATGAACCCGCATGTCTGGCAGATGCCAAATTCTCCTCGACATTGCTTGAAAACACTCTAGGAGAAGAACTCAAACCAAACATTGATATTTCTCTGGGCGATGCTTCCAGATTGTTTGAAAAAGTCTGTCCTGGAAGACTCAAATTTTGTGATGAAACCGCTTGTCTGCTGGATACAATATCGTCCCCAGTAATGCTTGGAAACACACGGGGCGAGGGGACGAAGCGGGGCGTTAATATCATTCTAGAAGAACTTTGTGTATCGGTTGAAGGTCCCTGATCAGGGGATGATTTTTCAACCAAAACCAGTTCAAACCTACCCAAGTGTGGAGGCAAAGGGATTATAGTGCACCGTTCTTTGGGATGAGGCATTTGGCAGTGTCCGCTTGGATTTTTATGCAACCTTTTAATCCCAACACATGACTTATGGTAATCTGAAGATGAGAAACGCGCACCAGACTTTAGAAGCATATGTTCTAATTCTTCACAACTTCCAATTTTACCTCCCCAGTTTGTGAATAAATGAGAATATATAATTTTTAAAGATTCAAGATTATAATCAACGCAACAGGTTACAGCACACATGGCGCCTTTGTATCCCATGTCACGAATTTTTTGTGCAGCCTTAATACCCCCATAGATGTCGACTCTGCAACTTTCATAGGTATTGGGTATTTCTATATCCATCACGATAAGGTCGTAGGGCACCTGGAGCTCTGACAGACAACAAAATAAAGAGGTTGAGATGGATTTCTTATAAAAATCAACGGCATCTTTTCCATTTTTTACCGAATCAAGTGTTATTTGGTAATCTTCTTGGTCATTTAAAGTTTGGACAAATTTTTCGCCCATTCTCCCCATGCCTAACATATCTTCTACCAATAAAATTCTAAATTCTTTTTTGCTGGGCGAGGAAGTATGTGACACAAGATAATCACTCGCATTAGAAATCGAACAAAATAGATAAAAAAATATAAAAAACATACCATTCACAATAAAAAAATTTCTTATATGTATAAAAACTAGTTTTTTTTGTTCAAAAATCAAGCTGTTATGTATAAGTTAAAAACTGGATCTTAATTCATTCAGGGCGCTTCGCTCGACCTAATGTCTCGGATCCATCTGAACCCATTTTTGTTTTTCCAGTATTGGGTAACCTAGCCTTGCTATTAAGAAATGTCTTCTGGATATAAAATAACCTGGTAACTTAACGTCCCTCTTGTTTATTAAAATATTCATCGCTAATGGTGGAGAGGAAATTCGTATTGGCGCATGGTAGAGCCGTCTTCTTGGTTTTCGGCTAAAACACATTCCGCCGCCTGAAGGGGCAGGACTTATAAGAACGGCATCCCTGGCACTTCTTGGCGAATGAATTGGCGGGTTGGATTTCTTGATTTCGGCACTTAATGTTGTTGGGATGGCAGCTTGGTGGAGTGAAAGAGGATTATGAGGTTCAATTTGCTCAGATGCATCTCTCCCGCTGCTTAATGTATCATGCGAAAACTGATCAGTTTTTTTTAAGACAACATCTTTGCAACCGCTTTCTAACTGCATTGGAGTATTGAGTTCAACAAAAACGGTGCTTATGGCGTATTGCCCCTGAGCTAATCTTTCATCCATAGGAGGCCTAAGATCCCCTGGCCTCGGAGTTAAAGGTCTTCCTGGCTTACAGACCACTTCTTGATTGATAACGACTGGCCTCATAACCCTTGGACTAACGATTGGCGTATCGATTGGGGTTTCGTGTGGGATGGAACTGAGACGCTGCCCTGAAGTGCAAAGCATATGTTTCAATTCTTCACAGCTTCTAATCTTGCCTCCCCAGGTTGTGAATAATTCAGGGCATTCAACTTTTAGATTGAAAAGATCTTGGTCAAAATAACATGTTACAGCACACATGGCGCCTTTGTATCCCAGTTTACGAATTTTTCTTGCAGTTTTAAAACCTCCATAAGGGTTCACTGCAAGACTTTCGTGGGTATTGGGTATTTCTATATCCATCACGATAAGGTCGTAGGGCACCTGGGGTTCTGACAGACAACAAAAGAAAGAGGTTGAGATGGATTTCTTATAAGAATCAACGGCATCTTTTCCGTTTTTTACCCAATCAAGAGTTATTTTATAATCTTCTTGGTCATTTAAAGTTTGGACAAATTTTTTGCCCATTCCCCCCATGCCTAAGATATCTTCGACCAATAAAATTCTAAATTCTTTTTTGCTGGGCGGCGATGTATATGGAACAACATAATCACTCGCATTAGAAACCGAATAAAAAAAATAAAAAAATAAAAAAAACATCTTAAACACAATAAAAAGTATCTTTTAAATAAAAAATAGTTTTTTTTGTTCAAAAATCAAGAACATAGAACAGTTTATTTATATACACCAATAGCCTTTCAATTCAACGGTAGGACTGCTGCATGACCGTTGTCACTAAACGGAGTGAAAGTAGATGGAATCTGCTTAGAACTCTGCGCAACTTTTTCTTGGTTAGAAGTTTCTTCTAATTCTGCTTCAAGCATAAACGCGTTATAGGCTTTCATCCTTTCTTTTAAACTCATTCTTCTTGCCTCTAAAAAGCTTGGTGATTTAATTCTTTGGGTTTTTATATTGTCCGATGAAGTACTTGGCGTTCCCGATTTTATTACAATTCGAATTGGGGAATGTTTGTGGCGAATTCTTGTTTTTTGAGAACGTATAATCCCCCTAGTTTCAGGAATTATGATAATGGCCTGCCTAGCGAATCTTTTCGAAGATTTGAAAATTGAGGGTGATATTGCCCGTGATGTTGATTTTAAGTTTTTTGTCACTTCAAGTTGATAGGCAGTCGGTTGTTTAGGAGAAAGGACCCGTCTTACGATGCATTCTGAACCCTGATCAACGGCAGTTGGCATAACCCCATTTTTTACAGACTTATCAAGCTTTGCGAAAACGTCTTTTATGGGAGGACTTCTTAGAGACAAAGAAGAGTTTGCCAGAACGATACCAGAACTCCTTGATGACCCTCGACGTATACTTCGTTCTTTAACAAGGGGGGAAATATCCTGCGCCCTAGGGGTGGGGGGTCTTTTGGAGACGGAGCCTAATTCTGGCTTGGTGAGCACACTACTGAGTTTCAGTGGGGGGGGACGTTGCCCTGAGTGTTGAATCATGTACTCCAACTCATCAGCACTGCTTATCCTACCTCCCCAACTTGCAAACAAAGAGCCCTGTGTGGCCATTAGGAGGTTTGAATCTGCTCCATCATTGATTACTGCGCATACGTACCCTTTATACCCAAGTTTACAAAACGTTGTTACTGTCGAATTCCCCTGTTCAAAGCTGTTCTGAATATTATGGGAGTCCTTAGATATTTGTAGTCCCATGAAAATAAAACTAAAAGGCACTGCCCCTGCTGAACAACAAAAAAAAGGCTTATAAATACTTTTTTTGTACTTATCAATTCCTTCTTGAGAATCACTGGCCCAATCAAGGATTAAACGATAGTTCTTTTTATTTAATGTTTCGACGTATTCACTGATTGGTTTCGCATCTTGGAAGTTGGATTCAATCAACAGAATTCTGGACTGATCTTGCTTATACGGCACAACTTCGCTTGCTAAAGCAAAACACCGAATAGACAAAAAAAGGAATAAATAGAAAAGAACAAAAAACATTTTCTGATACACTAAAAATATTCTATACAGATTAACTGTAAACCTATTTCACAAACACCACAACCTTATAATGAATTTTTTTCACATGTATAGTTTTCATTCCCTATAAATTTAGAAAAACAAATCTGAAAATTAGAGCCGATCACTTCATAGATTTCGAAGCGAAATCGACATAACACCAAGATTGCTTCTTAGCGCGTGAGTTGCTATACCCAATTCAGATCATTTTGCAGGATTTTTATGGCAGAGATTTTACCCAGAAACAAGTTGAGAAATACAGGCATAGCCAGCTATGGAAGGATTTTGAAACGCCGTTTATGGGTAAAAGACCCAACAGAAAAACCTGGGAAATGGTTTGAAATGGGTATATACCTTAAGCACATTTAAGCATTCGTTATAACAATAGGTAAACAGGATATTTCATGACAGCAACATTCAAGTTTGATGGTGAAGCCGTACGCAAATTGGCGGAAATATTGACGGAAACCGGACTTACTGAAATTGAATATGAGGCTGGAGGAAACAGGATTTACGTCTCACGACAACAGATGACGACAGCCGCTGTGAATCACTCCGTCCCTTCTGCGCATCCCGTGTCTGTTGATGCAGCACCTGCGGCACCCGCTGCGGTTGACCCTTCCCAACATCCTGGGACGGTTCGATCCCCCATGGTTGGCACCGCGTACCTGTCACCAGAGCCCAGCGCCCCACCTTTTGTTAAAGTTGGCGATACCGTCTCTTTAGGCCAAACTCTGCTAATTGTTGAGGCCATGAAGGTCATGAACCCCATCAAAGCCCCTACCTCTGGTAAAATAACACACCTATTTGTAAAAGACGCCAGCCCCGTAGAGTACGACGAGCCCCTTTTAGTGATCGAATAGTCTTCGCAATTCAAAAAAAGAGTTAATACTTTGACGCATAAACTGTTTAAAAAAGTTCTGATCGCCAATCGTGGCGAAATAGCCCTGCGCATCCTGCGCGCTTGCCAAGAATTAAAGATTTCAACGGTGGCGGTTCATTCAACGGCCGATGCAGATACGATGCATGTCCGTTTGGCCGATGAAAGCGTTTGTATTGGCCCCGCACCGTCCCGTCAAAGTTATTTAAATATCCCAGCCATCCTCAGTGCGGCCGAGGTCACAGGTGCTGATGCGATTCACCCCGGTGTGGGATTTTTATCGGAAAACGCGACCTTCGCCACCATGATCGAAGAACACGGTATGACGTTTATTGGCCCATTTCCCGAACATATCAGCAGCATGGGCGATAAAATTACAGCCAAGAAAACCATGATCGATCTGGGTATTCCTGTGGTTCCGGGATCGGACGGATCTGTCGATACCGAAGAACAGGCCATAGAGATGGCAACAAAAATCGGTTTCCCGGTCTTGATCAAAGCCACATCTGGTGGTGGTGGCAAGGGCATGAAAGTTGCTAAAACGGCCGACGAAGTTGTCAACGCCTTTCAATTGGCTAGAAGCGAAGCCAAGGCCAACTTTGGCGATGACCAGGTTTACATGGAACGGTATTTGCAAAAACCCCGCCATATTGAAGTTCAGATTTTGGCTGACTCCTATGGAAATGTGGTGCATCTGGGCGAACGGGATTGTTCCTTGCAACGGCGCCACCAAAAGGTATGGGAAGAAGCCCCTTCCCCAGGCCTTACAACCGCCCAAAGAACCCACTTAGGTGAAATTGTAACCAAGGCCGTTGGCAAGATGGGCTATCGCGGCGCTGGGACCCTTGAATTTTTATTTGAAAATGGTGAATTTTTCTTTATGGAAATGAACACCCGCATTCAAGTTGAGCACCCCATTACTGAAATGGTAACGGGTATTGATTTGGTGAAAGAACAGATCAGAGTCGCCGCTGGCTTCCCTTTGTCTTTTACCCAAAAGGACATAACTTTTAACGGCTGGGCGATTGAATGCCGCGTCAATGCCGAGGACGCTCAGAGCTTTATCCCCTCACCAGGAAAGGTGAACAGCTACCATGCGCCCGGTGGATTTGGCATTCGCGTTGACAGCCACCTGTATCAGGGATACACAGTGCCTCCACATTACGACAGCATGGTCGCCAAGTTAATTGCCCATGGCAAGACGCGCGAGGAATGCCTGAGCCGTCTGGAACGCGCATTAGGCGAGTATGTGATTGATGGCATCAAGACCACGTTGCCCTTGCACCTTAAATTGGTGGGTTCTTCTGATATTAAGGATGGTCAGTACGATATTCATTGGCTAGAGAAGAATCTTGAGACAACGCTAAAATAAGCTCACGAGAAGACCTCAAAATTTACTATTTGTTAATCTTTTAACCCTACTTACTTCCCAAACGCCTTTGTTTGGGGAATTTGTATGGTTTTGCGCCTTTTCGTTGAGTTATTGATCTTATTTGCCATAGCATTTTCCCTTAAAGCGGCAGATTCCAATCCAAAGGATTCACCTTTCAGTTATTTTAAAGATAAGCCCTGGGTCGATTTAAGGCCCAGCCAGGAATATTTTGGTGTTGCTCCCTTTGAAACGGCGCCTGCAGCCCCTGATATTAATTCGCTGCGCATAACCATTGATGCTTACCATTCAGTTAAAAAGATAGACAAAAAATTATTACCGGTCCGTTTAAATCATCTAAAAACAATCCAAGAAAATGTCGAAAAACTTTTAGAAACGCATCCCAAAAGTAGGGAGGGCCTTATCCAGGAAAATTCCCCCTGGCGATGGAACGAACTGAAAAAGCACGTCGATAACCGCCATTTGTATTTAAGCCAACTTTATAAATTGGAATCAAAAACCCCGTCAGAAATCTTTAAAAGTCGTCTACTGCCCTCTTTTTGGGGCAATAATAATGTGGCCCGTGGTCTAATTGCCGCTGCCATCGGTTGCGAAGATATAGATCCCTGTCATCGACAAATTGGCCCCTTATACTACCAATGGTACCGGGGGCTAACACCAACGGACCCCAGTTATTTCATGTGGCTGGAGGGGCAAGAAACACAAACAATGAAGCTTCGGAATTTACATGACTTAGAGACCATTCATTCAAGCACACAAACGATATATCAGGAGGGTGGATTGGTATTAAATTCGAAAAACAACCCTCTTGAGGGCAATTACTTATATGTTCTGGATCTTACTAAAAATTTTCATGTGTACCCAACAGACCTGGCAGTAGCCCGAAAAACAACTCAAGAACAAAAAACCAACAACGAACTTGATTTTTGGCGAACCATATCGCTGTCAAAGCACAATCAATTTTTGAATGGTGAAGCTGTCATCTGTGCAGGTGAATGCACACTTGCAAAAGGAAAAATTCTTGAAATTGACAACAACAGCGGTCATTACCGTCCGTCGCCTTACAATTTAAAACAATCTGTCGAGATACTGCACCAGCATCATGTGATAAGCCCTGCTGGTAAAGTCACCATCAAAAATGGTTTGGAAATTATTAAAATGAATGTCAGTGATTTTTTAAACTTTAAGCCAATCATACGAACGGCTTATACGTCTGAAGCGCTTAACCAAATGTCAGCTGACACTTTAAAAAAGAACCTGGAAATAACCCGAAGACACCAAGCTGCTCGTATTCTACAAAAAGCTTGGAAACAAAAAACCCGTTGCTCATAAAAACAACGGGTTCCACAAAAAGTATGATACTTAACGGTTAGTTAATAACGGTTATAGCAACACGGTTCTGTGCATGAGCTTCTTCTGTATCGCCCATAACTTCTAACTTCTCTTTACCATAAGACATTGTCTTCAGACGGTTTGTATCAACACCTAAACCAACCAAGGCTTTTTTAGCGGCATCCGCACGACGCGCACCCAATGCCATGTTGTATTGTGATGTTCCACGTGCGTCGGTCTTACCCTCTACAGTGGCTGATGTTGTGCCATAAGTCTTCAACCAAGCTGCTTGAGCTTCTAGAACTTTTTTCGCATCAGCAGATACAGCTGACTTGTCATAAGCGAAGAAAACCCGGTCTTTGATGTTGTTTTTGAAATCACCGGCTGTGCCTGGCGCAGCTGCTGTTCCAACGTTTACATTTTGTGAATCAGTTGCAGTTTCGCAAGCTGTCAAAAGCAATGCGGCTGCTAATACGGGGAATAATATCTTTTTCATTTAAAAATCCTATTAATTAAAACAAATTTGCTGTTAACAGCATAACCATATTAACGGTAACAAACAAAGGGAATTTAGGAAAGAACGTAAAAAAGGTTTTGGCAAAAGGATTATTTGAAGCTGTAGGGAAAAAGCCACACATTACTTTTGATCATAACTGTTGGCGATTAAACACGTGCTGTTGCTTTATCTTACTTTGTAACAGCAAAATACCGTACAACAAAGCTTCCGCTGTGGGTGGACACCCTGGCACATAAATATCAACGGGCACAATCTGGTCACACCCTCTGACAACAGAATATGAATAATGGTAGTACCCCCCTCCATTGGCACAACTGCCCATGGAAATCACCCAACGAGGCTCTGGCATTTGATCATAAACTTTCCTAAGCGCCGGGGCCATTTTATTGGTCAAGGTTCCAGCCACAATCATCACATCAGACTGGCGGGGACTGGGGCGGAATACCACCCCAAAACGGTCTAAATCATATCGGCTGGCGGCAGTATGCATCATCTCGACGGCACAACAGGCCAAACCAAATGTCATAGGCCATAAAGAACCACTTTGTGCCCACGCAGCCAACTTATCCATTTGGGTCAGCAAAAAACCCTTTTCGTCAATTTCTTGCCTAATTGTTTGAAAAAGTGCGCCTTCATTTTGAAGCTCGGCTGACAGATAAGGTTTTAGATCTTCTAAAGACGATTTCAATCCCATTCTAACGCTCCCTTACAATATTCATATACAAAACCCAACGTCAGGACGCCAAGGAATAAGACCATCGACCAAAATCCAAACAGTCCCAACTTTCTAAGACAAATGGCCCACGGGAATAAAAAAGCAATTTCCAGGTCAAATATGATAAATAGAATCGCTACCAGATAAAACTGCACATTAAAACGCCCCCGGGCATTTTGGCTGGGCTGGTCAAAGGTTTCGAAACCGCATTCATACGAAGAAGACTTTTGAGCATAGGCGTTTCTTTTGCTGCGCCAGGTGGAAACAGCCATCATCACCAGGGATAGAGCGAACCCCAGCCCTAAAAACAGCAAAATCGGAAGATAATCGGCGAAATCAATCATATACCCAATTTCTGGCTTTTAAAGTAGGTTGTCAAGAGCAGAATCATCTCATCATAGAGGGTGACTTTATCAGACACGCCATTATAATTTAGATTATAATTTTATTAAAATAAAAAGAATATACCCCAGGAGGTGCGACATACCCATCCATGGCGATTGCACTGACATCTCCTCAGCCTAGTTTTTAAAATTACGGTTTCTGCTATTTCCCAAACTTTTGTAGATTGATTTGATTTTGTAGGTTTTGAGAGATCTACTTCCTGTTTTTTTTATTTTTAGACACTATCCTCCCCTTTAAAAGACTTACCGTTTATATCAGTCAATCCGCTCAAACGCGCTTTAAATTGTGGTCAGCGGTTAGAATTTTCAATAAGTATTTGTTGTCCCAGCCTGCTACCTTCCGTCGACAGCTCACCCCTCGTTTATTCGTTTTTTCTTGCTTGAGTAGATTCAAAGCAATACGTCTCATGACAGCCAAATTCTTGGCCGCGTGGCCAACATGCACCTGGTTATGGTCTTCCCTAAAACCTACATCCAAAGACCAGTGCAGGTTAATTTCTATGTTCCAGTGTTTTCTGACAGCAACCATAAACTGATCAATATTTTCATAGGCTAAACTTGTTAGAAAGTAGCGGGTACTACGCTCAACCTGATTATTAGTTGTGCGTGTTGTTTCAAGCATGCCAACACCCTTTAACCCAGGCCAACGAAGTTGAAATACTGCCGGATCGCGTGCTGATACTAATGTATAGCGACGTGTTTCTATGCGACCATGATCATGGATCTTCTCTACTTTCCGTCGATTAAGCATCTTCTTGTACTGACGTGATTCTCCTATATGGAAAATTGCCTTGACCATTTCATGAAGCTTCGGTTGATTATCTTTTAGAGCTAATACGTAGTCTGCACCTTGAATTAAGATCTCTTCAGCAATTGACTGCTGACAACCCATGGCGTCAATGGTGACTGTACTACCAGTAACATCAATCATCTTGAGTAATTTTGGAATGGCTGTAATTTCATTGGATTTTTCATCCGTTTTAACTTGCCCTAAAAGAAGACTTTGATTGCTTGCCCAGGCACTTACAATGTGTAGGGCTTTTTTCTCTTTTCTTCTGTTGCCAGAACCCCGTAGCGTTTTTCCATCAATAGCAATAATCTCAGAATTAACATCGATAGAGAGTGACTTGATCCATGCATAAAAGCAGGATTCAAATTGCTCTGGGTCAAGTATGGAAAACACACGGCCAAAAGTATCATGAGATGGCACACCATTAGGCAGCTCGAGAAATGTTGATAACCAATCGTATTTGGCTTTGCCAAATTCACTAATATCAACCCAGTTATCAGCGCCACAAATTGTGGCCAATATTGTTATTACCAAGATATCGTGCAATTTGTGAAGCTTGTTGTGGTTATCAATACGAGGATCGGCAAGAGGTTCAAAATGTTTGAGGAAAGTATCTGATAACTGCATCCCTGTTTCCTTTTTCTTTATTGAGAAAAAAGAATAATAACAACGGATAGAACAGCAGAAAAGCCGAATAAAAAATTAGGAAATAATTTTTAGAATACTAAACTAATTTTCAGTGCAATCGCCATGCATACCCATCGCCTTGAAACGCCAAAGACGATGAATACCCCAAAAACTGCCAAAGACATTATAAGCCCACTTAGGACAGCTTTCTGGGCAAGAAGGAGCACCAGGAAGAGAACGAATAGGGGAATCCGATTTGTATCTTCTTGGGTTTAGTGATCGGGCCCATGATCCCGTCGGTATTCCTTTTCCTTCTAAAATCCCTACACCCCATGTTTATAAAGATCTTGCAGGTCGACTGGATCAACCAACACCCAGTTTCTAAACCTGCTCAGTAAGTTACAATTCAGTTAAAACAAGGGAATTGGAGGGGAAGTCATGAACCCCTCTATTTTCTAATTATTCAACAGAACTTCTTGGCAGGCTTACATCCTAAGGCTTTTGGAGATCAAGTATTATTGCGACACTCAGCTTAGAATTAGTTGGAAGAATCCCACGTATTAACTGGTAAGCAGATTCTAATTCTTTATTCCTAGCTTCCTCTCCTGAAAATGTCATTCCCTTCAAATATTTTTCCGCCAGATTTTTCTGAATTTCTTGAGCTGTTTTTGGTCCTTTCGCAAAGAGTTCGCCACAGCCTATATACATTTTTAAACCCTTAAGATTGTATCCAACAAAAAAAAGATATTCCCCTCTAAAAGTGCCTGCTGGATGTACAGCTAGATACTGAGGATGTCCTTCAAAATAAATATGGTCTCCCGGTTTTATACCCCTTGCCCCTTCTTGTAGAGGCTCCATTGTGTGTCCTTTTGCCAATTCCATTGCGAGTTGTTGTTTGTAATCGTCCACAAAAAATGGCCTACCTTGTGATTGCAGCTCAGCCCGTCGTAACTCTCTCTTCTCTTGAACATGTTTGATACGTGTAGACTTAAGGAACTCATTTTTAGACTCGGGGAAAAATTTCTCTATCAAAGCATATATGGCAAATCCAGAAGCAATCGTGCAGTCACAATGGTATTTTTCTTTGCCTCTGATATCATCAAGTGCCTTTGAAAGATCTCTATCTAAAACGGGAACTAAATATTCATAATTAGTTCCTGTAATAGACTGCCAATTATTGCCAGGTATAACGTAATTCTTCTTTTCAAGGGAAGCATCAATAGAAATTGTATTTCTATTGATTTGAAAGTATATATCAAGAAGCGTGTCAGCTGCTAACTCTCTTAATTCGTATTCTCTCTGGATGAACTCATCTTGGGTCATATTCAATGACTTTAGGGTTTCAGCATCATATACCTCAGGTTCTTTCTCTGCCGCAGACATGAATTTCAACGGCTTCACGATGGTAAGGCCAAGGCTTTTGAATGTGGGCACTCCATCATTCGATGCAATTTGATGCGATGCTGCAACGGATGCCCCAGCTTGTGGTATTTCTAGAGGTATCGCCAAAAGAAACGATATTAATGCGTGCTTAAACACATTCGCCCTTATATGTTCTAGTTTTTGCAATATATTCTTCATAGAGATAATATTCATCTAAATCAACACCAGGCACAAAAAAACCACCATTGTTGATTATCACAAGGTGGTTTTAGTAAATTGTGTGTGGTCTTTTGTAGATTTGGC
>NZ_SCFB01000008.1 GCF_004210305.1 Candidatus Finniella inopinata
TAACAATCATCAAAACTTAGGGAAGGAAACTCTCTTAAATACTCCTCAATTCTGTCCAGTCCAAAGGGTGCACCGCACACAATACCTAAGCCAATTTTGGTTTTGGGGGAAAAGAAAGCAGTTTATTTAACCTGTCAGGCTTCATCGACAATCCATTAAAGCCAAGCTCGAGCAAAGAAAAACCTTAACTATTGCCCCATCAAAATTACCGGTTCTGTTGTTCTGGTTTGCGAAAATGGACTTAGGGTGAGGGTCGAAAATAGCTTCCACAAAAACGAAGAGATAGACCGTGGCCTTGGTATCGTTGTTGCCGTGGACGAAGAGGAAGAAACAGAGGCAGCGGCTGAAGATACAGCCGTAGTGACTGCCGATGGCACAACCTCAGATTCGGTAGAGGTAGGTTTTCTTGAATCCACTTGTTTTATTGGGGAAATGTAGGGAACATTACCTCTTTTGTATAAATCCTTAAGAGAATGCTCTCTCGCAATCGCCCAAAGATCTTCATCTGACATTCTTACCAGTTTTCTGCTGCTCACGCGTGCATTCATAATACTCCTCCTGGATCCCCCTGAACTCGCGCTTGAAAGGTCATCAGGTTGAACGCTAATGGCCCGCGATTGTGTCTCGGTCAAAATTTTAATTACTGCGTGTTTATCATCCTTTAAATCGATGGGCAGAGGAATAAAAGGATCGTTTCGTTCCCGAATCATCGCCTTCGAACGATCTAAACGGGTGTGATCTAAAATAAAATCAGCGAAAAGTTCAAGGTTGTCAATTTTTTCCCCAGTTCTTTCATCGCTCAGCCAAAAACCAGCACGTGCGCAAGAAAGGGCAGCCTTGTGATTATCTGAAAGTATGTAAAAGCTGAATCCATCACAATAAGGGTTAATGGCTTCAAAAAGCTTAACAGCATCTTGTAAGGCCTTCGTTTCCGCTTCTGTTTCTTTGTCTGCATATTTCCTGGCAATTCTAATATGGCTAATACTGAAGAATGAGCCATGTACTGGTTCTACCCCTTCATGTAAAATGAATCTTCCTATGTTTGTATCCCCTGTTGTGTCTTTGGTGACAATGTCGAATTTAAAGCTACGGGACACTATCAGTGGCGCAGTTTTTTTTGATAGAGAGTTTTTTCTTAATTCCAGTAGGACAGGATCTTGACTGTCGGTGTAATCGATGATTTCAAGGTCGTGCCGATCATGATGGTCCGTCTGAATCTTTGATAAACGTATCGAAAGTTCTTTTTCCTTTGCATAAGCTTCATATCCATTAATAAAATCATCGATAGGCATGAAAGTATGAGCCTGAGCCTTAATACCTAGGAAAAAAATCAACCAAAAAAGATGCTTATTCATACTGTATCCGCCCATAATAAATACTTTTCGTCTTTTAACAGTAAAGAAAAACATTTAACAAGTCGTTAATGATATAAAAAAAATCTAATGAATACAGAAAAAAGGGGTCTATTTTTTTGCAGCTAACAACAGATCAGCAAGGACGATTAGCGGAAGAACAAGCTAAACAGCTGTTAGAATCAAAAGGCTATAAAATTATCGTCCAACGCTATAAGTGCAAAGCAGGGGAAATTGATCTGATTGCGACCTTTGAAGGAACGCTGATTGCGGTCGAGGTTAAATATAGACGCACTTATAACGATGCTGCTGAATCCATAAGCCTTCGCCAAAGGAAACGTATTGTGGAGGCCCTTGGCTGTTTTCTGGCCGAACACCAACACTTACGCCTTGAATACCCTTTCCTTAGGATAGATGTTGTTTTATTATGCCAAACAAGCAATCCAACACATGTTATCAACGCTTGGCAAAGTCAGGACGATATTTATGAATTTTACTAAAAAGATAACCTTAAACTCGGCAGCTATATTTGCGTTTCTGTCCCTTACAGGTTGTGCACCTGTCATCATCGGAGGGGGCGCCGTCGTTGGTGCCCTAGCCACACGTGATAAGGGCGTTACTGGCAGCGTCAGCGATACGCAGATTTCAACAGTTTTGAAAAGTCGCATCTACAGCCACAGCAGTGATCTATATACGAAAATTGGTATGAACGTTCAAAATGGGGAA
The DNA here is from genome assembly GCF_004210305.1 of Candidatus Finniella inopinata. Lineage (NCBI taxonomy): Bacteria > Pseudomonadati > Pseudomonadota > Alphaproteobacteria > Holosporales > Candidatus Paracaedibacteraceae > Candidatus Finniella > Candidatus Finniella inopinata. Next base: position 2,079 of record NZ_SCFB01000008.1, read on the forward strand.
GTGTTGTTGACAGGCTCAGTCCCCACCGCCGAATGGCAGGCTGATGCTGAACGTATTGCCTGGGAAGTCAATGGCGTGAAGCAAGTTCTTAACCAAATTGAAGTCTCCGAGGGGGGTGGGCTTACTGATATGGCCAAAGACGCGACCATCACCAGTCAAATTAAAAGCCTGCTTTTGTTTGATGCGGGCGTTCGGTCACTAAACTACAGCATCAAAACAGTGGGTGGTGTTGTTTATGTTATGGGGGATGCCCAAAGCCAAGAAGAGCTTAACCTGGTAAGCGACCATGCCAGTAAGGTCAGTGGCGTAAAGAAAGTCATGAATTATGCCCGGGTTAAGGGCGAACCCGCAGCTGAATGAGTTTTTTTATAGTCCCCTTGCCCCATCGCAGTCTGATCAGCTTAAGCGGTCCTGATAAGGCCTCTTTCTTGCAAGGGCTGGTCACCAATGACGTTGAGAAAATATCGCCTCAGCGCCCCCTGTATGCGGCGTTTTTAAACCCCCAGGGGAAATTCTTGAATGACCTGTTCATTGTGGAAACGACAGACGGGGATTGGCTGATTGATTGCGAGAATGCTGAAGAGCTGTTGAAGCGCCTCAACTTGTATAAACTGCGATCTGATGTCACTTTGACGAATTTAAGGGGGCAGTACGCCGTTTATGCCGTTTGGGGGGATGATATCCCAGCCTTAGAGGATGGAGCAGTGATTGATGATCCTAGGCTTCCCGAATTAGGACGCCGCTGGTACGTGCCCTCTGATACCAGCATCCCAATGCCCTTGTCCCCGCTTGAAACTTATGATCGTCACCGCATTCTTTTGGGCGTTGGGGACGGCAGCCGTGATGTGCCAGTACAAAAGGGCATTATCTTGGAACACAACTTTGATGAGCTGGGAGCCATGGATTGGCGTAAGGGGTGTTACATAGGCCAAGAACTGATGGCTCGAACCCACTATAGGGGCGAAATCCGAAAACGTCTTTTACCAGTAAAAATTGAAGGACCCGCGGTCAGTTATGGAGCACCTATTTTTGATGTTGAAGGACAAGAAGTGGGCGAGATGAGAACCTACGTTGATGATTGCGGGCTGGCCATGCTGCGCCTGAGCGTTTTCGATTCGGAACCTGTTGAGTTAAAAGCGGGCCAAACAATTTTAAAACCCTGGATTGCTTTAAAAAAGGGATGAGTCAGGGTGCTTCAACAGAAAATAGAATTAAACCTTTGTTAGTGCCTGTTGGGCACAAATTGGGATTGCTTCTCAACAACCTCATCATACTTCTTTTGTCTGCGTTCTTGGCACCCTGATTTCAGGCCTTCGGACCTTGCGCCCTGAAAAATACGAACGTTCTAAAACCCTTTGCTGAAGAACCATACTTCATACCAGTTTAGGATGATGCATGTTTTATCAGCGGCCACTGATGTTTTTATTTGCTTTTAAAACATAAGATACGATATAATGCGTATTCCGGCGAAAATCGAATAGTGATTCCGGTCTAAACCGAACGGCAATTCCGGCTCAATTCGAATGGTGATTCTGGTCTAATCCGAACGGCAATTCCGGCTCAAATCGAACAGTGATTCTGGTTTAAATCGAATAACGATTCCAAGACGAAGCGATGGCCTTTGACCTCCTGTATCAAGGAGACCTTTGGTTATAAAACGCGTTTTATGAACGCTGTATCCTTTTTTTGTTCAACAAAACATGAAAGGAACAGCCCATGTCACGGAGTCACATATCAATGAGAAAGATCAGAGAAATCTTACGTTTACGGTACAGCTGTGGATGTAGTTACCAGGAGATAGCCAAGAGCATTGGCATTAGCGCGAGTACGGCGGTTGAAGGCGTCAAGAGGGCAAAAGCAGTTAACTTAAGCTGGCCTGTGCCCGACAATCTAGGCGACGAAGAGTTGGAGATCAAGCTGTATCCGCCTGCTCAAAAAATCAATAAAGAACAACGGGGAGAGATTGATTGCATTTATATTCATAAAGAACTCAAGTGCAAGCATGTTACGTTACAATTATTATGGAGTGAGTATAAAGAAAAGTACCCCCAAGGGATTAGCTACAGCCAGTTCTGCGACGTTTACCGAGGATGGCGTAATTCAACACTTGATGTCTGGATGCACCAGACCCACAAAGCAGGAGAGAGACTTTTTGTGGATTATGCCGGTCAAACGATGTCCGTTGTAACGGATACGTCGACAGGGGAAGTCGGTGAAGCACAGATTTTTGTAGCTGCGCTTGGTGCGTCCAGTTTTACCTACGTGGAGGCCACATGGACCCAAACGCTTGCAGACTGGATCAAGTCTCACGTGAATGCGTTTGAATATTATGGTGGCTGTCCAGAGATTGTTGTGCCAGACAATTTAAAGAGTGGGGTCCATAAGGCGCATCTTTACGAACCTGATATCAACCCAACCTATCAAGATATGGCCTCTTATTACGGCGTCGCAATTATTCCAACAAGGTCAAGAAGTCCGAAGGATAAAGCTAAAGTTGAGAATGCAGTCCAACAAGTCGAGAGACAAATTCTGGCCAAGCTTCGTAACCGTACCTTTTTTAGCTTGAGCGAGTTAAACCAAGCTATTCAGCCACTTTTGGATGTCTTAAACCGACGTCCTTTCCAAAAACTGCCAGGATCCCGTTTAAGCCACTTTCAAGACCTTGAGAAACAGGCATTAAAATCCCTTCCAACAACTCGGTATGAGTACGCCGAGTGGAAAAAAGTTAAAGCCGGCTTCAACTACCATATTGAGTTAGACAAGCATTTTTACAGTGTTCCCTATGCCTTGGCAAAGGAATCTCTCTATGTTCGCTATGGACCGACGATTGTTGAAATTTTTTGTCAGAATAAATGTGTCGCGACCCATGTCAGAAGTTATGGTGCCAACGGATATACGACAAATACTCTGCACATGCCAAAAGCTCATCAAGCACAGGTGGAATGGACACCCGAACGAATTGTTTCTTGGGCCAAGAAAACGGGGGAAGCAACGGCAAAATTGATAGAAGTCATCATGGCTTCACGCGCCCATCCTCAACAGGGGTTTCGCACGTGTCTTGGGATTTTAAGGCTCGGCAAGAGTTACGGTGAAGACCGTTTAGAGCTGGCTTGTAAAAGGGCTTTAGAGATAGGAGGCCACAGTTACAAAAATGTTGAATCTATTTTGAAGAACAAGATGGATCAACAGTCTTTATCCTCGTCCTCAGAAGTCAATAGCCTCTCTGATTCTCACGAATATATTCGTGGCCAAAAATACTTTAAATAATCTAAAAAAGGAGACCCTTTCATGTTACTGAATCCAATTGTTTACAACCTTCAAAAACTTCGTCTTCATTCTATGGCAAAAGCCTTTAAAGAACAGCTGGAGCAACCAACCATAACGCAGCTGAGCTTTGAAGAACGTCTTGGCTTGTTGGTTGATACAGAAGTCATCGCCCGGGAAAACAGGCAATTACAGGCACGCTTGCGCAGTGCCAAACTACAGCAGACGGCCTGCCTTGAAGATATTGACCATTCATGTCAGCGTAACCTAGACAAATCTTTGTTGGCCACACTTTCTCAATGCCAATGGGTTGCTTCTCATCATAATATTTTGATTGTTGGGCCGTGTGGCACGGGGAAAACATTCTTGGCTTGTGCTCTGGCCCACAAGGCTTGCCTTCAAGGTTATAAAGTTCATTACTGCCGCCTCAGTCGCTTGCTTAGCGAATTGCAGCTTGGAAAGGGGGATGGGAGTTATGGAAAAAGAATGAGTGAACTTGCTAAAACGGAGGTTTTAATTTTAGATGATTTTGGATTGTCTATTCTGACAGATGAGCAACGCCGTGACTTATTGGAGGTTTTGGATGACCGACATGATAAACGCTCTACGATTGTCACCAGTCAGATTCCTGTCAAACTCTGGCACGAAACCATAGGAAATGAGACGTTAGCGGATGCTATCCTCGATAGGTTGGTTCATAATTCTTATAGGCTTGAAATTAAAGGGGAATCTATGAGAAAAGTGAGGAGTAAAGAAAAGGATCAGGAAAACACCAAACAAAAAAACATCGAGGGTCCTTTGCATGACACAACGGAAATCACAAACAATGAAGGGGTGAAAAAATGAGATAAAATCGGAGAGTTCGCTTCTCTTTGATTCGTATTCGAATTAAACCAGAATCCGCGTTCGGATAAAACCGGATTCACCGTTCGAATTAAACCGGAACGGCCATTCGGATAAAACCAGAATTGCCGTTCGAATTCGCCGGAATACGCAATATAAACCGCATATCGTTCATTTATAGTTGTACATATTGTGTTTAGTAAAATTTTCTTTTGTTTTTTATTTTGTTTTTATTTAAATTTAAATTGCAATGCTTCGGACGCGGGAGGCGATGTTCTGGTTGACCGTATGCCTGTTGAGTCTGTCTTGGGTCGGGGAGGAAGATCAGCACCCCGTTCATCAAGTTTTTCAAATCGCATGAGATCGAAGGCCATCAGTCTTTATGATTGCCTGCTGGATGATGAAGAGGAAAAAACTTCTGAAGCAAATGAGAATAAGGAAAATATTCCACCTTCTAGCATGCCCCCTTCTACAAGAAATCGTGATCGCACCCCCACAGAAATGTCATCTAGCCGTTCCATGGCAACAACTGGTAACCGGAAGAGTGTTGCTGACGTGCTTTCCACACCTGTGCGCCCTGCCCTTTCAAAGAAGAGACGATTCAATCATGAAGAGGCTGAAGCGAGTACAGAGGAGGAAAGCGATCATTCTTCCTGTACTAAAACAGTCACAGCCAGTCCTGGCCCTTCCCCTTGGTGCCGATCCAATAAATCACAAGGCTGTGAGGACCCAAGGGTCTTGAAGAGTAGCCTCAATAGTACTTATGTTGCACCTTCCTTAGGTGATAGAAATCTACAAATAAAAATCGATACCTCTGATACCTGGCATGATCGGACTTTAAAAAATCTGGCTGAGCTGGTTTCGAAAAACAAAGACTTCGTCAAAAGAAAAAATACTGCTTTGTTGGGTATTCAGTTTGTTTACGAGGAAGGGGGAAAACTAAAACTTTCCAAAGAATTTGATATAAATACGTTTTTTGTAAGTGGCGGCAAAGAAATCACTGACAGTCTTGATTTAAAACTAACAACTTCGGGGACCAGAACATTTGAGGCCAAAACTGTATATGATTTCATGGGCAGTGATGAAGACTCTAACCGCGTGACCAAACACATGCGTGATATTATACTTGGTTATTATCAAGAAGCCGCCAACACAAAGTTAAGCGCGCAGACGATTGCAGCCCGTCAAAAAGAAGCGAACTTTACCTATCTTTCCCCTCAGACTCAAAAACAATCAGAAAAGTCTAGCTGCCATGCCAATTCGGGTTTTGAGCTAGCTTATTTACATAGCGAGCAGGCCATCCTTTTGATGTTAATCAGAAATACGAAAGTTTTGGATCCTTTTCTGAAAACCCTTCCACCCGGGGCTACGATCCATCAAATGGCACTGTTAATAGCATCAAAAAATCAAATGTGCCGTCGATGTGGGGCTTGTTATTTTGTTGCTGGGAGTGAATCGGGTATTTTAACAACAACTTTACAAAACTATATTCAAAAATTCCCAAAAAAACGTTTTCAAATTGCTTCAAATAGTTTAAGTGTGTTCACGCAAGTATCAGGATTAAGTGTTTTTGGTAGGGTCAAGCAGTGGCGCGGTATCCCGTTTCCACTGCCTGCCACATCAAACCGGACGTGCGCTATTAACGCATCCGGCTTTCGTTCAGAACCTCATGCTTTCGCTTTCGGCACGTCAGCCATGACGCAAGCTATTTTATAGAGGCCGAGCTTTCCATAAAGGTGCTCGGTCGGAAATTGGCGATGTCCTTTGGTCCCTCTCATTTTATGCTTCTTCACCAACCAACGTCGAAGACGCTTTTCTGTATACTTTCGAACCGTATGGTAGTTCTTTAAAACAGGTCCCTGATTAAAGTAGCCACACCAGCCTCGCAGAATTTGGTTTATTGCCAATATCCTCTTCTCTGCTGTTGTCCAGGTCAATTGAATACGCGTCTCGTTATGGATCTTCTGAATAACTTGTCGAACCGCTTTCTTTGATGGCTGGGTTCCCCAATAGGCCTTATGCTCTTTATTATAAGCCTGACCGAATGTGTACCCCAGAAAATCAAAGGATTCATGCGGCGCTTTTACAATCCTGGTCTTCGTTTCGTTCACAAAAAGCCCTATACGTTCCATAATGGTACGCATAGAATGCATTGCCTCTTCCGCTATGTGGGGAGGACAACAGATGACAAAATCATCCACGTAATTCACCACTTTTGCATTGAGCCGTTTTTCCATGCCGAATTTCTTCCAAGCCAGCAAAAACCGTCTGAAGTAGCAGTTTGACAATAAGGGTGATAGCGGAGATCCCTGGGCTATCCCCCTATGGTGCTCTTTTGCCTCAGACGTTCGATGCGTTCTCCCATGCCGGTGTTCCTCTGTTGGTACCTCTAGCCATTGTTTGATGAGATATAAAACCTTCCCATCAACAATACGGCGACTGAGGCACTTCATCAAATCACCATGGGGGATTGTCGTAAAGTAATCCTGAAGGTCAGCATCAACAATCTCTGTTCGCTTGGCGTCCGTCACATGATAGTAAATGCGACGAAGCGCCATTTTTGCATTAATACCTGATCTGAAGCCATATTGCTCTGGCAATAAATCGACTTCAAATATCGGTTGTAAGACAAGTAACATTGCTGTTTGGACCACGCGGTCCTTAATACATGCAATGCTTAACGGACGAGAGATGTTTTTGCTGTTTCCTTTCGGAATCCATACTCTTCTGAGGGGCTTGGGGGCATAAACCCCTTGTCTCAGCTCCTCGTGCAGTTCCAAAAGCCACTTTTCCTCCCCTATGGTTATAATATCCTCAAAACGCTGATGGTCCACGCCATGGCTACCCCCGTTGCGTTTGCATTGGCGGTAGGCACGTCGTAAAACGTCTGTCCGGTAGATTTTATCCCATAGGCTGTAGAATTTGTAGCTAAGTTCTGCCTTGGCTTTTGCATGTAATGCGTTTTGAAGGACCTCAACTTTACAGCGATCTTTTGCTGTTTTAGATGTTCCTAGATTTTTATCAATCATCCTGCTCGTTCCTTTTGACGCATTTGTTCTAAACCAGGGCCCCTTTCCTCCGTTGGCATTACCCAACTTCATCGGTACTACGGGCCCCTCCGCCATCTCGTCTGGTCAGTGTCTACCCCTCACGAGGCCACTGTTTACGGCTTGCCACACCGTCCCAGCAGAGACTTCCCCTGTTGGACATAGGTCCTCTTTTGTACGTGCCATCATCACTACCCCGGTGGCATAGAAAGGATTAAGGTTGCTCTCTGCCCTTTCTACAGCGGCTTTCCCCAATATTATGGTGGGTCAGCTACCACATTAATCTTCTCGGAGCCTGCTCGATGTTCGCTGCGCGCTACGGCCCGCACAATCGTTGATCATCTACATGACCTTTTCTTCAGATGCTTTAACCCATTCGTTACCTCGTGAGCTACTCCAAAGTACTTCCGGCCGGAGCAACAGTTTACCGGGTGGAATTCGCACCCACTGAACCTACGCCCCTTAGCAGGGCGCACATAACATTAATCTTGAGCACAGGTTAAGGCAAATGAAGAACGCAGCTGCTCAGATTAGGACAGCCGTGAGTTTGCACCCCATGTGGGCCAGAGATGCTTGCGTAATCAGATACCAGAAAAGTATAGAAGTGAAATTGAAAATAAAAATAAAGACTTTCCTAAATTTATCTTGCCTGATGATGGCGATGATGACTAGTGATATGGGCAATGCCTCTTCAAGTGGGGATGACCCTACGATTGACTGGAAGGCTAGGCTAACAGCTTGGTCAACGAATAATCTGCCAAGCGCCACATTTCCAACCTTAGAAGCAACGGAGGTTAATATAGCTGCTGACATTTTGTCAAAAGATTTGGCTGCATTATTTAAATTGGGTAATAGTTTTATTGCGTCTTTAACACAATCCACTGCACAGTGTCTCTTTGAAGTTGCTTGCATGAAGGACACTGAAACTGGTCTTTCCTTTAAAGTGCGTGAAAGTCTTGTAAAAATAGCAGAAAAGAAAACCGATCATTTGAATTTTAACGAATGGGCCGATATATTGGGAAAAAAAGGGATGACAGATCAGGAGTTACTTTACACGGCTAAAGCAGCAAATAAAGGAGATGAAGATTGCCTTCTGTACCTTCGACAAATCCTGAAGGGTGAAGAAACCTCGAATGCTACAAAACTCAAAGTTCGGCAGCTATTCAACGACTATAGTCTTTTGTCAGAAGATGATGAATAGGGAAAAATGCTCACTATTCTATTATTGTTATCACCAGAAAAGGAAAGCCTAACTTATTAAAAGACATTATACATATTGAATTTTGTCTTTTTTTAGAAAGCCCTATTTCTGACCTTTAATGACTTCTCAAGATCCATCAGAATTATTAGCCTGCTTTCTAATTTTATTCAATCTGCATCATAGAGTGTGATTAAAAGTGGGAGCTGGCCTATTTTATGCCGCTTTTCGTGATACCCAATAGCCGTCCCAATTTCGATTTGCCCTATTGACCCTAAGTTCCAGCATGTCTGCTGCGTTTGTTTCCTTCCACCAAGCACCCGCAAGTTTTAGACGTTTTTGGATTACGTATCGGTGGGCACTTTCAATCTCTCCCGACCCAATCGGTAATCCTTTTTTTATGGCACCAGCATAATCAAGTTGGTTCGTACGGTTGGAAAGGTAACGATGACAATCTCTGACAGGGGTTTCTGTATTTTCTTCCGGTTCAAAATGTCGCCTTAATTCCTCCAGAACATCGGCAGGTTTCGCCGTTTTTAACCGTTCTTTTTGCTGATCCAGCCAGGTGTGTTTGTTAGAACTGCACCCAGGCGCCGCTCTACTCAGATACTCACACACGTGATAAAAGTCGACTAAATAGGTTGCTTGTGAACCAAACTCTTCATCCACCTGATTTGCAATCCAGCTGGCACCATCGCCTAAACAATGGACAGTCGTCTTGTCATCCATCCCCGATTTCTTTGCACATCTATAAAGCTGTCGACCAACAACGTCTGGCTTACCCAATGTCGTTGCAAAAATAGGCGTCACAGAACCAACTGGGTGCGCAAGGCTTAGTCGTGCTTCTCGCCAAGAAAGTTTTTTATGCTTTCGGGTGTCGTGCTTTTCAACCCCATCTGGCTTCTTTTCATATGTCACGATGGGGGGACCATGCTGCCATCTGTTTCAGCTATGACCAGTGCCTGAGGGCGTAGGCTCACCTGTGTTGGTTCCTGCTCGCTGTTTAAAAACATATGATGGGCGTGCTTTTGGGTTATGATCCGAGCACTGCTGGTGGGTACCGTGATGCCATAATGTTCTTTCAGTTTTGAATCCACTTGACCGAAAGCATTATCAGCGCCAAAGTCGGTTATGGAGCGCTCCAACAACAGAGAATATCCCCGGCATGAAACGGCGGCACTGGAGGAAAAAGATCGAATGCATTTCTTTAGTCCAGGCTGATAAAAAATAGGTTCTTCTACGCTTATTTTTCCATAGGTTGTATGCCAGTGGAGTTTTTTTTAGACTTCCTTTCCACGGTAACACCACTGTTTAAAAGGGTTTCTTGGCTTCGTTCCCATTTCGTCTGCTGCCCTTTCTTGAAGCATTTCCCTTCCCAATGATCGGAGCTCTTGCTGAACCAAGAGTTCCGCATCATCAGCCCTGGTTGAACGGCCGTCCGGGTTATCGATAATCGTAAATTATTCCTCAATACGGGCCCTTAAAACAGGGTGAGTATCAAGCTTCTTTATAAATTCTTCATTTGTCATTGACATGGTCAGCTCACTATTTAGTTAAATTTACTCTATATTTAACTTATTTTTAAAAAAACATCTATCTCAACTCCCACTTTTAATCACACCCTGCATCATATGTCTAGTTGTCTTCCACCTTATATTGTTTTAGAATAAGCATGTTAATTAGTTTAAGGTTCTTTTTCTTGCTCTCTGATCTTCTTCCCAAGGACCTCAATGTTCCACGTGAAACAATCAAAAAACTAGAATTGTACGATCAGCTTCTGAAAAAATGGAATAATGCCTACAATCTAGTTGATCAAGGCACACTCCTCGAATCCATATCTCGACATTTCCTCGACAGCATGCAACTTTATAATCTGATTGATCTTGAAAAATCTCTTATCGACTTAGGATCTGGGGCTGGTTTTCCTGGAATGGTTCTTGCTATTATGGGTGCAACTCAAGTAACATTAGTCGAATCAAATCGAAAAAAATGTCTCTTCTTGAACGAAGTCTCTCGCCAAACATCAACAATGGTTGAGATCTTGAATTACCGATTAGAAACCATTCAAGACAAATTTCACCAAATCACAGCCCGAGCCTTTACAAACTTAGCGGAACTGCTCCTGATCATGCAGAATGTTTCACGTGAAACAGGTGGCGTAGGTTTTTTCTTAAAAGGCGAAACATGGCAACAGGAAATCGAATCATCCCTGCAGCAAGGGTGGAGGTTTTCCTATGAAGCAATTCCCAGCACAACCCAAGAAAAAGGAGCCATCATAAAAGTATGGGACGTACGTAAATGAAACCAGCCAAAATTATTGTTGTTGCGAATCAAAAAGGTGGCGTCGGAAAAACAACAACGGCCGTGAATATTGCAACAGCCCTTGCCGCTGTTGATCGAAAAGTTCTGTTGGTGGATTTTGACCCCCAGGCTAATGCGTCAACCGGGGTCGGAGTCTTGCGGAAAAACAAACATTTAACAAGCTATGATATGCTGATTGGGAAATGCACAATTGGAGAATGCATGCTTAAAAGCAGCATCCCAGGCCTAATGCTTATTCCAGCCGGAATCCAACTTGTTGGAGCCGAGATTGAACTTGTTAATATTGAAAATCGAGAGACAATATTTAAGACGCTGGTTGATCCCTATCGACAAATCTTTGACTACATCATTATTGATTGCCCCCCGTCTATGGGGCTTTTAACACTTAATGCATTGGTTGCAGCGGACGGTGTTTTGGTGCCTTTGCAATGCGAATATTATGCTTTGGAAGGGTTGAGCTATCTTTTAAACTCTATACAAAAGATAAAACGGAATTTTAATGAGAAATTGGCATTATTCGGGATTGTCTTAACGATGTATGATAGAAGAAGTTCTTTATGTTCCCAAGTGGCTGCAGACGTGCGATTTCATTTAAAGGATAAGGTTTTTAAAACCGTTATTCCCCGAAATGTAAAGGTATCAGAGGCCCCCTCCCATGGAAAACCTGTGTTACTCTATGATGTGGGGTGCATTGGATCACAATCTTATATGGAACTCGCAAAAGAAATTTTAATTAAAGAAAAGGAATAAATATGAATTCCTCAAAGGAAAATAAAACACTAGGCCGGGGCCTTTCTGCATTGCTTGGTGATATGGGCGACTACGGTGATTCTAACACAGACCGAAGATTCCAGAATCAATCGATTGATATCGACTACATCAAACCTGGAAAAATGCAGCCTCGTCAATATTTTGACCCGGAAAAAATGGAAACTTTGACAAATTCCATAAAGCAGAAGGGCGTTTTACAGCCTTTGGTTGTAAGAAAACTAGACGATGATTTTTTTGAAATCATTGCGGGTGAGCGTCGATGGCGTGCAGCACAGGCCGCAGGACTCACAACGATTCCGGTGGTTGAAATTATTTGCACCGATGAAGAAGCCTTAGAAATCGGTCTTATTGAAAACCTTCAGAGGGATGATTTGAACCCTATGGAAGAGGCCGAATCTTTTCAACGCCTTATTGATGATCATAAAAAGACTCAAGAGGAGATTGCCTTTTCCATCAGCAAAAGCCGTAGCTACGTTGCCAACATGCTCAGGCTAAACGGTTTGCCAGAGCCAGTGAAAGCCCTTATCAGAGAAGGTAAATTATCGGCAGGGCATGCGCGCAGCATTGCCAAGGCAAACGATATTGAGCAGGTGGCCCAAAAAATTATTCAAGATAAGCTGTCGGTGAGAGACACTGAAAATCTTGTCCGCCGCGAACGCCAACCTGCCTTTAATCAACCGACGATTGATCCTGATATAGATATGATTACCCGACGAATTGGGGAACGTTTGGGTATGAAAACTAAAATTCAATTTACCAGGGACGGCGGTGCTTTGACTTTTTATTTCCAAAGCTACGAGCAGCTTGACGAGCTTGTTGGTTATTTAAGCTCTGTATAAGGGGGGAATCGCGTGTTAAGAGAAATCATATTAGATACCGAGACAACCGGCCTTAGCCATCAGGCAGGACACCGTATTGTGGAAATAGGCTGTATAGAGCTTTTAAATCACATGCCAACAGGGAAACATTATCAGGTATACATAAACCCCGAACGAGAGGTCCCTCCTGAATCCACGGCCATTACAGGGCTTACCCACGATTTCCTCAAAAACCATGGAGTTTTTGCCTCGGTTGCTGATGATTTCTTGTCTTTTATTCAAGATGATAGGCTTGTTATTCATAATGCCAATTTTGACGTTGGCTTTTTAAATGCAGAGCTCGTCCGCCTCAATAAACCAAAAATAGAAATGTATCGCGTTGTCGACACGCTGTTAATAGCCCGTCGTAAGTTTCCAGGCTCACCGGCAAGCCTTGATGCGTTGTGTAAGCGCTTCCAAATTGACCTAGGCGGCCGATCTAAGCATGGTGCGTTGCTGGACTCTCAATTGTTGGCTCAGGTGTATCTGGAGCTTTTAGGGGGGCGCCAAAGACAGCTGGGCATTCAAAAAGACGCCGGACGGCAAGAAAACCAAGATATTTCAAACAGCACCGTGGTGGTATTTCCCAGAAGAGACTTTGTTTTGAAATCTGGCGAAGAGGAATCTCACAAGGATTTTGTCAAAAAAATATATGGGAACCTATGGGGATACTAAAAAAAACGCCTTTGATGAAAAGGCGCTGTGCATTCTTAGAAATTAAACGAGAAAAACTATTTAATCTTTGCCTCTTTAAAAGCGACATGTTTCCGAATGACGGGATCATACTTACGCAGTTCCAATTTCTCTGGCTTTTTACGTGGGTTTTTTTGTGTAACATAAAAATACCCGGTATCGGCAGTGCTCAAAAGTTTGATATTAATAACAGCTGATTTAGCCATCTAAAGATCCCCTAAACATATTTCTAACAGTTAACGATCAAATTGGAGCGGGCGAAGGGATTTGAACCCTCGACCCCAACCTTGGCAAGGTTGTGCTCTACCACTGAGCTACGCCCGCTTCTTTTATGAGGCTACATATATAACGAACTCGTAAATCCATTTTATATGATTTAACCATCTATAGTATGACTGCCCTGTTTTTAGCAAGTCTTTTTGGAAATTTTTTTTACAAAGTCAGCATCACGCAAACTTTGCGATCGCATCTGCGATAAATTCCACCTGGCTTTCGGTTAACTCAAAGAAAAGGGGAAGCCTTAAAATCGTATCAGCTATCCGGGTTGTCAACGTCAAGACACCCTCTGTACGGGCGAATCTTTGCCCCCCGATGGAATCATGTAAAGGGACGTAATGGGTGGCGGACTGAATACCTTGACTACACAAATGGTCCATTAAAAGATTACGGCTTTTGCTGTCTTTTAACAAAATATAAAATAAATGACCGTTATGCTGGCAATCGATTGGAATCGTCGGCCGGATTAAACGTTCCATTTTCTCTAAAGGTTCTAAAACCTGATGGTAATAATTCCACATCCGAACGCGGTGCTTTGTTATTTCCTTGATGAATTCAAGTTGAGCCAACAGGAAGGCAGCTGTCACTTCACTAGGTAGAAACGAGGACCCTTTATCAACCCAGCTATATTTATCGACCTGGCCTAGTAAGAACTTTTTTCGATTGGTCCCCTTTTCCCAAATCATTTCAGCACGGCCCACCCATGAAGGGTCATTAACCATAAGGGCTCCACCCTCACCCGAAATAATATTTTTGGTTGCATGAAAGCTAAATGCGCCTGAATGTCCCAAGGTCCCCAAGGCTTTGTTTTTATAGTATGCTTCCACACCCTGTGCTGCATCTTCGATAACGAACAAATTATGTTTTTTAGCAAGGTCCCGAATGGTATCCATCTCACACCCAACACCGGCATAGTGCACACACAGGATGGCTTTTGTGGAAGGCGTAATCGCCTCTTCTATTTTAGTTTCATCAATGTTCAAGGTATCGGGGCGAATATCAATAAAAACAGGAACGCCTCCCTGCAGAACCACGGCATTGGCTGTGGAGACGAAGGTATAGGAGGGCATAATCACCTCGTCTCCGGGTTGAATGTCTGCCAACAGAACGCTCATTTCCAGGGCAGCCGTGCAGGAATGGGTCAACAAAACTTTTTGACAGGCTGTCAACTTTTCCAACTCGGCCTGACACTTTTTGGTAAAATGGCCGTTGCCGTGCAAATATCCCTCTGTTAGAGATTCAGATATAAGAGTTTGCTCTTTGCCAGTTAAATAAGGTTTTCCAAATGGAATAGTGAAGGAGTGTGCCATGAGCGTCAGGATGCCTTTACGAATAGGAAGTGAAGTCTATTATGAATCAACTTATAAAAGTTAAGACACCACCAATCAAGGTTCTTCGTCTTTTGCAAAGATTAGATGAAATTTTTGGAAAATTCGTCTATGAGGATCCGGCAATATATGTTTCCCTAAGGGCACTTAGGGAATGTGGTTTTTCATAAACAATAATATAAAGAACGGTTTGGCTGATCCTTGATTGTTCCCTTAATTTAATTATCGTTTCAAAGGATAATTTATGATGACTATTAGCATTTTAAATCATGACAAAAAATATCACCGTGTATTGGCCAGAATTCTCCTCATAAGCGTTTGTGGGTTATCAAATGGGTGGGCAGAGTCGGGCAATACGTCTTCTACTAACCAGCAAAAAGGAGAAACCGATATGAAAAGCATTACAGAAAAGGCCAAAGAAACAGGTCACAAAATTGCTGAAAAATCACATAATGTCAAAGAGGCTGTAAAAGACAAATATCACGCAGCCAAAGAGACCGTCGTAGGTAAAAGCGATGATGCTAAAGAGAAAGCCCACGAAGCAGCCGATAAAACGAAAGAGAAAGCCCATGAATCGGCTGACAGAACGAAAGAGAATTGGGAAAAAGTGAAAGACAAGGCTGATGAGATGAAGGAAAAAGGGAAAGATAAAATTTCCGAGGGGTCCGAGAAGACAAACGAGAGTATTCAAAAGAAAACAGAATAGATAACCCTTTTACGTCTCATATTAAACAGTGAGGGTGGAGCCATGCCTAATAAACAAACAAATTGGGTGCTTGTAGCAGACGGCGGTCAGGCCAGGTTATTTAAATATACCGACCAATATGACCAACTTCAGCAAATCCTGCATTTGGTCCACCCCCATCCCTTGAATCACGAACAGGGGGCTGATAAACCTGGTCGGACTTTCGGGTCAGCGACCATCCTCAAACATGCTTATGAACCCAAAACAGATTGGCATGAACACCAAAAGAAAGATTTCTTTAAGAAGCTTGCTCATTTCCTTATCAAATCCTATGAGGACAAGGAATTTAAAAGGATTACGCTGGTTTGTCCTGCGCATCTTGTGGGTTCACTGCGAGACACCATTCATACCCATTTAAGTAAAATCCAGCCCCCACTAAATGTGGAGGATATTAAGGTCATAGCCAAAGACTATACTCATTTGAACAAGGATGAAATCCAGAGAAAACTGCAGGCAATTTAAAACTTGCAAAAAAACTCATTGGCGCACCCGAGACGATTCGAACGTCCGACCTTTGCCTTCGGAGGGCAACGCTCTATCCAACTGAGCTACGGGTGCATGAGGCCAATGTATTGGGTATATCCTGAATTAACAGGAAAGACAATTGAACAAAGGGGATTTGATAAAAAAAGTGTTCCGATGAAATAAAAACTTCCATAGGCTTACACCCCTTTCAAACGATTTTAAACAGGTATAAGTTTGTTGTTTTACCTATTCCTTGCTAAGGTGTTTTTTATAATAGCATCGCATTAAGGTAAGGCCAACACTATTGGAACAATTCACACAATGGGTTCAAAACTGGGGTTATGGCGCCGTATTCCTAGGTTCCCTGGTCGAGGGGGAATCGGTCATCCTCATAGCAAGCTCTATGGCTTATCTGGGTCATTTATCAATCTATAAAATTATGATTGTGGCATTTACCGGCACCGTGATTGCCGATCAAGCGCTTTTCTTGCTGGGGCGCCACTATGGGCCAGGAATATTCGATCGTTTTCCCAAATTTAAAAAACCTGCTAATCGGGCCTTCGCCTTGCTTCACAGGTTTGATGTTTGGTTTATCATTGGTTGTCGGTTTGTTTATGGCATCCGCGTCACCAGCGCCATTGTTATTGGTGCGGCCCAGATTCCCCTGTGGCGATTTATTCCACTTAATATTCTGTCTGCCGTCATCTGGACATTGGTCAGCTGTATCGGGGGGTATATGCTGGGGGATGTTATGAAGGAAATTCTTGATCACTTTTCCCTGATTCAAAAGTATTTTTTTAAGGCCCTTGGTTTGATTGTGGTTGTTGCCATGGCGGGTTGGTTTGCCTGGCGCTGGTGGCGTTCAAAGAGGCAACCTGATCAGGGTTGAACGGGTCAGGACTTGTAAATATTTTAATACGCGCCCCCTTTCGTGGTCTAAATTAATAAATTTTTAACTATTTAAATCATACAATTTATCTATAAAGCTTATCAACTTTTTAGAGGATTCTATGAAAAATAGTATTAAATATTTCTTTCTTTCAACACTTGGCCTTATCGTTAGTCTCACAATCTCGTCTTTTGCGTCGTCAGATACTAAAAATGAAGAACAAGCAAAAGCTGCAAGCACAGCACTGGTACCTGTCAGTCAATCATCTGCATTAGTGGCAGTCGCTAACAACACAGCCTTGACACTGTCGGTGACACAACGCGCATCTGGCCTTCCAGCCTTTAACCCTCCATTTTTCCGACACGTATAGTATGAATTATTATAAATTTAGAACTCAATATCTTC
>NZ_SCFB01000009.1 GCF_004210305.1 Candidatus Finniella inopinata
CGATAGAGACGGCCATGTCTGGTCGTCTCCCCGGTATACGGAGAATAGAGGCTTGTTCGACCAAGCCCTCACTTCTCGGGGGGGGGGATGGCGAAAGCTAAAGCTTTCGGAGGTGCAGCTAAAGCTGCCCCCTATCAGTAAAACTTAATTAAAACTTATTGATAACTATATTGTCCCGAATATAAGAATTAAATTTAATTAAACTGTTACTCTGGAATTCAGTATGTTGTTGGCATGGCTTAAAATGACTGTGTATGAAACTTTTGATGATGATTAGATGGGCTGACTATAGAGTTAATTGTTTTGGCTGGGATTTTATATTGATTACCGATGTTTTGGCAAGGATTGGTGAAATGATTGTTGGATATGAAATATGAGGGAATTGAGATGGGTAATTTGTAGGGTAAAATTGTTTTGGCATTGATTCCATACTCGCTACCGATCTTTTGGCTGCTGCTTATAAGAAGCATTTTATATATCTCTGGACTTTGCTTCTTATAAGCACTCAATGTTATTCATACTATTTACTCATAAACGATTTCATACTCCCTTAAATACAAGGAAGTAAATTTCTGGCCTGATTTGAGATGGGTAATTTGTAGGGTAAAATTGTTTTGGCATTGATTCCATACTCGCTACCGTTCTTTTGGCTGCTGCTTATAAGAAGCAATGTTTATATCTCTGGACTTTGCTTCTTATAAGCACTCAATGTTATTCATACTATTTACTCATAAACGATTTCATACTACCTTAAAAACAAGGAAGTAAATTTCCGGGCTAAAATTTTAGGGTAAAAAAAAAGATGTATCTAAATTTTTTTATATGTATACTACCAAGTGCAAATTTTCACTTACATCGAATTGTGACTTAGGCTATTGGTTTAGGCTTAACTCAAGGTCCCAAAAAAAAAAGTTGAGTCGTGGGTTCAAATCCCGGTGTTGGTTAAGTCTCTTTTTTTTGTGTTCTTTTTTTTGGCGTTCTTTTTTTGTGACTACCTACCCATGAATTTTTTGGATAAGGTGTTTCTTAATTTTCCAGACTCATCTTTTGATATACATGACTGGGTAAGAATTTCTGATGTGTTGTCGGTGTGTACCTAGTCAATTTTTTGGTTAAAAGATGTTGGTACAAAACCATACCAAATCGTTTCATACATAAAACCCGGGTAAGAATTCTGATGTGTTGGTGTGTGCCTACTAGTCAATTGTTTGGTTAAAAGATCCGGATAGAAAATTTAAACCGCATCTTTTTATATATAACACCCCAGCAAGAATTCATACATACATCGAAGTGCGACATAGGCTATTGGTTAAGGAAGCAGGCAAAAAAAAGTTGAGTCGAGGGTTCGATTCCCGC
>NZ_SCFB01000010.1 GCF_004210305.1 Candidatus Finniella inopinata
TCTACAAAAGTTTGGGAAATAGCAGAAACCGTAATTTTAAAAACTAGGCTGAGGAGATGTCAGTGCAATCGCCATGAAACTTTCCCGCTGTTTTCTGCTTAGTTTTTTGGAGTCATTTATTTTTTCAAAAAAACTTTGGGGAAATAGAAGTTGATTTATTATAGCAGCTGCTGCAACGACAGGACCTGCCCAGGGCCCACAACCAGCCTCGTCTACACCACTAACGGTGCCAGCGTACAAGTTTTCAAAGTCGAAATTAGGCCGAGTCATCAGGCTGGTGAGGCGCTGGTAACTTATCAGGGTCCAAGGCAACTTCCGCCTTCAGGGGATAATGCTTTTCGCGGTGCTGCTGCCCTTTAAATCTGAAAGATTTTCTGAAATGCTTCAATTCGTGCCGAATCTTACTGAACTTTTCGTTATCAAAAAATCCTAATACACCTTGTAAGCCGGATGAGCTTTGCGCTGCAGAATCTTGAAAATGTTTGGCAATCGCTAACCAGAAGGGGCTGAAAGCTAGTGAAAGGACAGTCAATCCAACGATAAGGCGCTGGCCATCCTCATTAATAATGTTGGTCTCATGCGATATGGTGGCCATTAAAAAGGCAAACTCACCCAGCTGAGCCAATACAACACCAATTAAAAACGCTTGCGGCCAAGGTAGGCGTAGAAGTCTTAGAATGCCAACATTCAAAGCTGTTTTTCCAACGGTCACAACAAAAAGTAACTTTAAGACAATCGCAAAATTTTCCCAAATAAACTCTAAATCAAGCAATAAGCCAATTGATAAAAAGAAGACCATCAAAAGAATGCTTTGAATCGGCTTCGTTGACTCAATCATGGCGAGACGTTCATGGGTGTTTCCAAGGATAAGACCAGCTAAGAACGCCCCATAAGGTGCCGACAAACCAATCAAACCCGATATAGCTGCTGCCGCGAAACAAAAAGTCAAACTTGCCAGGGGGGTTAAATCTCTGTCACCGGCAATCATCTGGGTTAAGGGAAGGCGAACACGTTGGCGACGACTTAAATAAGTGATAAGGGCTGCGATCATCCCGACAGAAGCAATAAGTTTCAAGAAAAGAGAGGGGCTGAACCAGGATTCGCCATAACTTCTTAAAATTAAAATCATTGGGACGATCGCTAAATCTTGGGCAATCAGGATCCCGATCGTTAGCTGGCCAATTTCGGTTTTCAATTCACCGATGCTTTCCATCACTTTAACGACGACAGCTGTTGAAGATATAGACGCCACAAATCCAAGCAACAAGGATAAACCAGCCGACCAACCGAAGAAGCCCGAAATAGCCACAGTAATAGCGATGCTGCTAACGACCTGTAAGATGGTACATAAAGTTGCAACGACCCAAACTTTTTTAAAAGTACGAAGGTTCAATTCCATGCCAACAACGAACAGCAAAAGCAAAACGCCTAATTCTGCCAGAACGCTCACTTGATCACGAGATTGAATAAAAGCTAACCCAGAAGGGCCCAGTAAGATCCCTGTTAAAATGTACCCAATGATAGGAGGTTGCTTAAGGCGCACGAACCCTAACCCGCCAGCAAGTGCGGCAACAACAACCATAGCAACTTCGGTTAAGCTATTTTCTTCCATACATTAAATTTCTCAAACATCCTTGAAGTGCATTCACCATTAATGGTCAGGTGATTAGTGATAGAATAGCGAACAAATTTGTTGAGGCAAGTGTTTAATGTGGAGAGTCTGATTTTATTCATAAATCAATCCATATTTTGGAGAAATTAGGTTTTTTTTAAAGCTCTTATCAAAGTGGATGTCTTTTTTTTAAGATAAACGGATCTGAATTGGGCATATCGCTTGCGTAATGAGATTTTCTTGGCATATAGTGATCATCATTTTGGTAAATATTGTCTATTGCAAGGTGTCGTGTATGCTTAAAAAACTAAGCATTTTTTGTTTGAGCTTGCTTATGATAGCTGGCTGTTCTCGTGACGAACCTCCATCTGAAGTTGTATATAGCAGGCCTTTAAATCCATACCATGTGGTGAAAACCGGTGAGACCACGTTAATTGTTGCTCAGAAATATGGTATGAACGAAGATGAGCTGATAAAAATCAATCGCTTAAGATCCCCCTATAAATTGGTTCCAGGACAGCGTTTATTGGTTCATCGAAAGGCAACTGGTTCGGATGCCCCTCCGGCTTCTGCCCCAGAGGGGGACGTGGTTGTCAAACCCTTAGACGCGCCTGTTGATGCGGCAGTTGCAGTTGGATCTGGCGCGGGCGCAGTTGTTTCGATGCCCACAGCAACTGGAAAATCAAACCTGACAACAGATGCTCCAACAGTCACTGATGAGGTTCCGTCGTCGTCTGCCTCACCAGCAGGTGGGGACTATGTGTGGCCCGTTCAGGGTAAAGTCATTCAAGCTTTTGGCCCCAAACCCGATGGTACATTTAGTGATGGTATTAATATCAGTGCCCCAGGGAAAACGCCTGTTAAGGCCCTTACCGATGGTGTTGTAAAGGACGCTGGGGAGCCTATTGCAGCGTATGGTAAAATGGTTGTTGTGAAGCACGATGATGGCAAATTCAGCATTTATGCTCATCTAAGCGAGATTGCCGTGAAGCAAGGCGCGAAGGTTTCTAAGGGCCAAATCATTGGCCGGGTTGGAGATACAGGAATTGCAAAAAACAATCCCCAACTTTATTTGCAAATTAGAGATGCGTCGAAAAAAACAATTGATCCAGCGAAGTTGCTTCCTTAGCAGCTTTCAGGTATCAGAGGAGCACAAAGTCCACGATGTTTTAAAAGGTCGTGCAGCGTTGTATTGTTCTAAAACCTGACTCCTGAAACCTGATGCCTGATTAAGTGATTGCCAGACGTACCCATTTGAGGATACAAATAGAGAATAATTTTATATATTTAAAGAGATATAAGCATGTTCCTAATAACTGCTGCGCACGCTGATGGAGCCCCAGTTTCCTCAGGGGCTGGTTTTGATATCATGAGTTTCTTGCCTATCATTTTGATTTTTGGTGTTTTCTATTTTCTGATCCTGCGTCCCCAACAAGCCAAAGCCAAAAAACATCAACAGACTTTGACTGCCCTTCGACGGGGTGATCGCGTGGTCACCAACGGTGGAATTATCGGTACGGTTACAAAACTTGTAAGCGATAACGAAATTCAACTAGAAATTGATGATAATGTTAAAGTTCGCTTCATGCGGGCTATGATCACTGATGTTTTGTCGAAAAATGAGCCTGTTGCATCAGAGCCAGTGGTTAAAGCAAAGGCTTCTAAAAAATCGAAAGAGTAAATCCTTTTTAGTATTAGTAAAGGAACGGAACATGTTGGTTATTCCACGTTGGAAACTATGGACAATTTTGGGGATTTGCTTTTTTGGCATGGTATTCGCCATGCCCAACTTGCTGTCTCCCGAACGCTTGCAAACCATGCCCTCATGGTTAAAGAATACTGTCAATTTGGGGCTGGAACTAAGGGGTGGCTCTTACCTTCAGCTTGAGGTTGATTTGAAAGAGGTTGCCAAAGAATATTTGTCAAACCTTTTGGATGAAACACGTCTGAATCTTCGTAAACAGCAGATTGGTTACACTAATTTAGTTGTTGAATCGAAAGGGACGGCTTCTCCTAGTTTGACGTTCTTGCTGCGTAATCCTGACGATGCTGAACAAGCAACTAAAGTTTTGCGAGCTATTGACAGTGGTTTAACGGTTAGCGTTGAAAACGCCAAAGTTACTGCCATTTTGAGCGAGCAAATGCTTGAACATAGAAATCGTTCAATTATTGAACAATCGATTGAGGTTGTTCGAAGGCGCGTGGACGAATCAGGAACTAAAGAACCCATTATTCAACGTCAAGGGGCTGACAGGATTGTGGTCCAGTTGCCAGGCATAGAAGACCCAGCCGAGGTTAAGAAGTTAATCGGTCGTACGGCAAAAATGACCTTCCGTTTGGTTGACAGCGCGACGCCGCCTGTTGTTGGTGCGCCTGGTTCAATGCCCTACAAGTCAGCGCCTTTGGGGACGGAATATTTAGAGGAAGTCTCTCATGAAGGTCAGGTTCGATATTTGGCTGTGAAAAAACAGGTGATGGTCAGCGGTGAATCATTAATTGATGCCCAGGCTACCTTTAGTCATACAGGTCAACCTGCTGTCAGTTTGAAATTTAATTCGGTTGGTGCACGCAAATTCGCGGATATGTCGGCACAAAACATTAAAAAACAGTTTGCGATTGTTCTGGATGACAAGATCATCAGCGCACCTGTTTTTCAGGATATTATTCCCGATGGTAATGGCCAAATTAGCGGTCATTTCACCGTTAAAGAAGCTAATGAGCTGTCGTTACTTTTGCGTGCCGGTGCCCTTCCTGCGCCACTTAAAGTGATTGAAGAGCGCACTGTTGGCCCAAGCTTGGGGGCCGATTCGATTCATGATGGGAAAATTGGTACAGTCGTTGCGTTTATTTTGGTATCGATATTCATGTTCCTCTGTTATGGAACGTTTGGGTTCTTTGCTGATATTGCCCTGATCTTTAACTTGATTTTGCTGTTTGCTGGATTGTCGTTGTTGCAGGCAACATTGACTTTGCCTGGTATTGCGGGTATTGCGCTTACCATTGGTATGGCCGTTGATGCGAACGTTTTGATTTATGAACGCATCAAGGAAGAAATTCGGGCGGGTATCAGACCACTTGCCGCCGTTGATGCTGGGTATAAGCGGGCGGTTACAACGATCATCGATTCGAACCTGACCACCTTGATTGGGGCGGCCGTATTGTTTGAATTTGGCACAGGCCCCATTCGTGGCTTTGCGGTGACGTTGGCCTTGGGTATTTTGATTTCGTTGTTCACGGCCTTATCCCTGACACGTCTGATTATTGTTCTGTGGGCACGTCGACAAAAAGTTTTGGCCCTTCCTCTTTAATCATCTTTGGATTTAATATTTTTTAGGTAAAAGGTTTTCTTATGCGCCGTTTGCAGTTGGTCCCTTATAATACAGCCCTGAACTTCATGGGGTTTCGGTTTATCACCTTTGCGATTGCTGCCGTTGTAACTTTGGCTTCTTTAACAGGGCTCCTCACAAAAGGGTTGAATTATGGCGTTGATTTCCGAGGTGGATTTATTTTAGAAGTTCGCATGCCTCAATCTCCTGATGTGCCGCAGTTGCGAGAGAAATTATCCGCATTAGGTTTGGGCGAAGTCGTGTTGCAAGAATTTGGCGATGCCCGTGATTTGATTATCAAGGTTGAACGTCAGGAAGGCGATGACCACGCCCAGGAAAATGCTGTTGACAGGATAAAAGGAACTCTTGGCGCCGGCGTTGATTACCGAAAAATTGAAACTGTCGGCCCTAAGGTTGGCAGTGAGCTTGTTCAAAATGGATTGAAGGCGGTGGCCTTTGCCCTGATGGCCATGTTGGTTTATATTGCGATTCGTTTTGAGTGGCAGTTTGCCTTGTGCGCCATTTTAGCCCTGGCCCATGACTGTATTGCGATTTTAGGACTGTTTTCATTATTTCCTTTTGAGTTTAATGAAACGGCCATTATCGCGATTTTGATTACGGCCGGTTATTCAATTAACGATACGATTGTGATTTTTGACCGTATTCGTGAAAACATTCAAAAATACAAAAAGTTATCGATGGGTGAACTGATTAACAAAAGCTTGAACGAGACCTTGTCGCGGACGACGCTTACGGCGACCACGACCCTGTTGGCATTGCTAGCATTATATTTCTTTGGCGGAAAAGTCATTTCCACGTTCAGCCTGCCTATTATCATTGGTATCATCATCGGGTCCTTCTCATCCATATGTCTGGCCGCCCCCTTGTTGTCGTATTTGAACCTGAAGCGGGGCGAAGAGGTGAAGGAGTGATTAAGATCATGCTTCTATTTAAAAAAGTAAAAAAGAAAATCAAAGAAGTTATTCTTGTTCTTAAAAGAGAACACCTTTTTGTAGAGAAGAAAAATTTAAAGGATTTTG
Organism: Candidatus Finniella inopinata; assembly: GCF_004210305.1. NCBI lineage: Bacteria > Pseudomonadati > Pseudomonadota > Alphaproteobacteria > Holosporales > Candidatus Paracaedibacteraceae > Candidatus Finniella > Candidatus Finniella inopinata. Next base: position 5,979 of record NZ_SCFB01000010.1, read on the forward strand.
TTGTCGAAAATTTTCTAGCATTAAATACTCATGAAAAATTTAAAGCCTTACATAAAAATCAATTTCATTCCTAATATGGAGAAGATTTAATTCTGTCCATAGCGTTTATTGATGAGTTAGATAAACACCGATTTTACATAGATGTAGGGGCAAATTCTCCCCACGATGATTCAGTAACCAAATTATTTTATGATTTAGGATGGAAAGGTATCAACATTGAACCTATTACCTACCTACATGATCAACTCCAAGAAGCACGTCCCAATGATATTAATCTGCCTATTCTGGTAGGCCAAGAAGCTAAGGATATTACTTTTTGTGAAATTATCAGTGAGTCCCACGGGCTATCTACTGCCAATAGTGAGGAGATCAAAAAATTGCAAGAAAGACAGCTGCCCTTCAAAACTTATAGCGTTAAACAAAAAACTTTAGATCAAGTGTTTGAAGAATATAATGTTTCCCTTGTTTCCTTTTTGAAGATAGACGTTGAGGGAAATGAAAAAGAAGTTTTAGAAGGCATAACCCTTTCTAAAAACAGGCCTATTGTTATAGTGGTTGAGAGCACGTTTCCTTGTACAATGACCCCCAGTTATCAAGATTGGGAACATATCATTACAGAAAATGACTACGTGTTCGCATTATCCAGCGTCATTAACCGGTATTATGTCAGGAAGGAAAATCCTGAATATCTAGCTCGATTCGCCTTAGCTGGCAGAATTATGAAAATGTTAGAGGATTGAATCCCAATATTGCTCAAGAACTAATCCGCCCCCCGCTGACAGCTTCCAAAACCCCAGTGGTTGTTGGTAAGGTGAGGGGCAGGTTCTGGCGGGATCGCATAGCCAAATAGGCGAATGCTTGGGCCTCTATAAGGTCGCCGTTCCAGCCGAAATCCTCAACAACCTGTGTGCTAAATCCTTCACTTAATTGTTTTCTTAAAAACATATTGTGCCGCCCACCACCTGTTAAAATCAGTTTTTGGATTTGCGGATAAGGGCTGAGGGCGTTAGTAATGGCCTGTACCGTAAAGGCCGTTAAGGTGGCTGCACCATCGTTTGTGCTCAAGGGCTCACAATCTGTTAGAAACCTGTAAAATGTTTGGCGATCGAGGGACTTCGGTAAATCATTATCAAAGAAGGGATGTTGCAACCATTTCTCCACCAGGTGATTTTGAGCGGTACCCTTTGCTGCTGTTTCTCCGTTTTTGTCATAATTTTGACCTGTCCGATTTTTCATCCAGTCATCAATCAGCGCGCCACCCGGTCCTGTATCTCCGGCGTACAAGCCATCATCGGTGATAATTGTTACGTTTGCTACACCTCCCACATTCACAAACGCCACGGGCTTGGGCAAATCAGCCGCCAAGGCCTGATGAAAAACGGGCACTAACGGCGCCCCTTCACCTCCATGGGTTACATCGTTTTGACGAAAGTCATAGACAACGGGAATGCCCAAATCAGTTGCCATTTTTTGGCCGTCGCCAATTTGTATGGTTTGAGCGTTTGACGTTTCCGTGCGAGGACGATGAAGAATAGTTTGACCATGGAATCCAATAAGTGCGGGTTGAATGCCCGCTTGATCCACCAGTTGACGGACTACGTGGGTGTGATGGTCGGTTAATTTTTGTTCAAGGGAACCTCTGTTGTCTGCAAAAGGGTTTTGCAACAAATCGAACAATTCCGCGCGAAAAGCCGGGTCGTAGGGCAGGGTCAGGCCAGGCCCAAGCTCGCTCACCTGAACACCATCGGTTTTCACATAGGCCGCATCAATCCCATCCAGGGACGTGCCGCTCATCAATCCGATGACCCAAACTGGTTTCATTTTCAGTACTTCCCATGTTAAAAAGATAGATCATTCTACTTTGAAGTTTTCGGTTATGACACAGTATCGTTCTGATTTTTTGCATATCGCCCAGGCGCGCGGGTTTATTCACCAGGGAACCGACCTAACGGCCCTTGATCAGTTGATGCACAAAGAATGCGTGCCAGCCTATCTTGGCTTTGATGCCACGGCGACCAGTCTGCATGTGGGCAGTTTGGTCGGCATTATGTGGTTGCGCCTTTTGCAGAAAACAGGTCATAAACCGTTGGTCTTGATGGGTGGTGGGACCAGCAAAATTGGGGATCCAACCTTTAAAGACACGGCCAGAAAACTGTTAAATGATGAAGACATCCAACAAAATATTCAGGGTATCAGCCAGGTTTTTGCCAAGTATCTGACCTTTGGTGTTCATCAAACCGATGCGGTGATGTTGAATAATGCCGATTGGCTGTGCCAGTTGAACTATATGGATTTCCTGCGGGATTACGGCACGCACTTTACCATTAATCGCATGCTGACCTTTGACAGTGTGAAGCTGCGCCTTGATCGTCAGTCGCCCCTGACCTTTTTGGAATTTAATTACATGATCTTGCAGGCCTATGATTTTCTGCACCTAAACCGCCAATACAATTGCCAACTGCAACTGGGTGGGTCAGATCAATGGGGGAATATTATCAATGGTGTTGAACTGGTGCGACGGCTTGCCGACAAGCCTGCCTATGGCCTGACGACCCCTTTGATCACCGCGGCCAATGGTGCCAAAATGGGCAAAACGTCTCAAGGGGCTGTGTGGCTTAATGCGGATTTGTTATCGCCCTACGACTATTGGCAATTTTGGCGCAATACCGATGACCGCGATGTGGCGCGTTACTTGCGTTTATTTACGGAAATCCCTTTGGATGAAATCGCCCGTTTAGAGGCTTTGCAAGGGGCTGAGATTAACGAGGCCAAAAAGATTCTGGCTGATCACGCCACAACCTTGGCCCACGGCCTTGAAAGTCTGAACGCGATCCATCATACGGCCTTTCAGCTGTTTCAAGGTCAAGGTGAAAATACGGACAGCCTTGTCAAGTTTATTTTAGACGCTAAGGATTTGCCCCTAGCCATAGATGAGATATTAGTCAAGACACAGATGGCTGCCAGCAAAGGTGAAGCTAAGCGTCTCGTTGAGGGTCGAGGGGTGCGCCTGAATGACCAGGTTGTGGAGGATTCAAAAGCTTTGATTGCAATTGAAGATTTTATGGAGGTTGAGGCATTTAAGCTGTCGGTTGGGAAAAAGAAGCACCTATGGCTAGATATAGGTGAATCATAGATGGTGGGCCCGGTAGGACTCGAACCTACGACAACGCCGTTATGAGCGGCGGGTTCTAACCAACTGAACTACAGGCCCAACATTAGGGTATTACACACAAAAAACAGGGCCCTCGTCAAACAAAAAATCAATAAATGTAAACGCAATTTAGAAAAGTTCGGTTTTGTGGGTAACAATCGCAGAAAGAAATCTAGAAGGATCAGTTTTTAATAGTTCGTTAATAATTATATGCTGTAATCAAATTTGTGTGCGTAATAAAAAAATTATTTTTAGTTAGAGGAAATGATGAAATTCTTAAAAAAAACAGCGATAACTGCGTTTTTAACAACAGCTTTGGTAAGCGGTGCAATGGCTGCTAGTGCGTTGCCGGAACCTCTTCAGCCCAATAAATATGGTTTCGCTTTAAACTCGATAGCTAAGCTGGTTGTTGTTATAGACGGCTCATTGTTAACAGCCATAAAAGAGAATGCGTTACCAAGCCCAAGAGATCGGACTCATATGAATCAAATGCACTTTCTTAAAGAAGTAGTCGACAAAACGTTGACGTTAGTAAAAAAAGAAAAGGCGGATGCTGATCTAAGTTTTATTATTGGTAAGCTTGGATCTAATAACTTAGAGAAAGAAATCGGTTTCAATTTATCAGCTGATCTAAAAAACACTGAAGTACATAAAGCTTTCCAAGACACGGTTGATGCGACTGCGAAGGATCTTTTTAAGTACCTAGGTTTCAAAAACGCCGATGTTACTTTGGTCAATGGTGATAAAGTTGAGGCAGGTGCGATAAGTGGAACAACACCTGTCATCCCTTCTGCTGCAAGGGTGAAAGTAGAAGAAAGTGATGGAAATAGTCCTATTGAAAAAAGCTATGGAAAAGGAAAGTAAGGATGGTTATTACGTCACGAACATGCGTTATGATAACCCGACTTCCTTTATAGATGATGAGATCAGGTCAGATGAGAAGGTTCTAGCTTAGAAATGCACGGTTTTCTGTCAGGGCTGCTTATTTAGAAGTCCACAGCCCTAACAGCTAAGCTGGACATCATAAAAGTTTGATATCAGTATAAAATACCAGATCATTCCAAAGTCTAAAACCGGACATTATCAAATTGCGCTTACATTTTTTCGTCGAGTGTTTGCCAAAGTTATCGAAAAATCGTAGAATCTGGCTTTATCCTATTTCAGGAACAAGCGAGGATTCGTTTTATGCCCATTCACGTTCTGATGCCAGCCTTAAGCCCCACAATGACCGAAGGAAATTTGGTCAAATGGCATAAAACCGAAGGGGACGCTGTTAAAGCTGGCGATCTTTTGGCAGAAATTGAAACTGACAAAGCCACCATGGAGGTTGAAGCCGTTGATGAAGGGACCTTGGCAAAGATTCTTGTTCTCGCCGGAACAGATAACGTCCCGGTCAATCAGCTGATTGCCTTAATCCTGGAAGAGGGGGAGGATGCTAGTACATTGGAAAAGAGTGCATTGGAAAATATAACCAGTCCTCAAAAGCTGGTGCCAGTGGCATCTGCGCCAACACCATCATTGCCCGACGCCCCCGTTACGTTGCCCTCGAAACCTGTATCTTCTGGGGAACGCGTATTTATAAGTCCCCTGGCTAAACGCCTGGCGCTGCACCACAATTTAGAAATCTCTAATGTGGGTGGCAGTGGCCCTAAGGGACGTGTTATTAAGGCTGACATTGAAAAAGCTTTGCAATCAGCTGCGGCAAAAAAACCAGAAATCAGTCAAGGCGGGTATACTGATGTCAAATTGAATAGTATGCGCAAAACAATTGCCAAACGACTGACTGAATCGAAACAAACCATCCCTCATTTTTACGTAAGCGTTGATTGTACACTGGATGCCTTGCTCACTTTGCGCCGGCAAATCAATGAATTGCCGGGTTCGACACAAAAGGTGTCCGTGAATGATTTTGTGATACGGGCATGCGCTTTAGCCCTGATCAAGGTGCCAGAGGCGAATGTGACATGGCATGACACCTTTGTTCGTCAATATCAGAATGCTGATGTGGCGGTGGCCGTGGCAGTAGAAGGCGGATTGATTACCCCTATTGTGCGCTGTGCTGAACAGAAATCCTTGCTAGAGATCTCCGCAGAGGTGCGAAGCTTGGCCGAACGTGCCCGGGCGGGTCATTTATTGCCGGAGGAATACCAGGGCGGCAGTTTTAGTTTGTCAAACTTGGGAATGTATGGTGTGCGCGATTTTTCCGCCATTATTAACCCCCCGCAGGCGTGTATCTTGGCTGTGGGAGCCGGCGAACAACGCACTGTTGTGAAAGAAGGACAGCTGCAGATTGCGACGCTTATGACTTGCACCTTGTCGGTTGATCATCGTGCCGTTGATGGCGCCCTTGGGGCTCAGTTTTTGAAAACATTTAAAGAGTTGATTGAGAATCCTTTAACGTTGGTGGTATAAAAAAGTCTACTCAGGATTCTTTGCAGATTGCATTCATGGATCTTTTTTTAAACTTCGGCCTTTATTTTTCTGACTTATATGAGCTTGCCCCAAAGGGCGGCTTGATAGTGCTGGACCAGGTCTTTTCAACCTTTTTAAACGAAAGCGAACCTGTTCTGGCCGGGCGCTACCACTATGCCTGTCATCATAATTTATCCCCACGCGAACAGTCTGACTTGATGGTGGATCTGGCGCCTTGTCTTGAAGATTTTATCGGTGACCTGTTCAATATTCGATCCGCCATCGCTGATCTGCAATCAGCCCATCATGTGCTGGCTCCGCTTATGACTGTGAAGCGGCATTTTGTGCAACGGTTGGCGGTTAAGAAATATCCAAATCCAAGTTCTGAAGATGGTTTAGGGCTTGATTTTAAGGATGAGTTGTCATTTGCCGGCCAAGTTTTAGAATGGCAAGATCAAGGGGCGTCTGAAGCACTTGAAGCAGCCGCGCGTTATGCAGCCTGGGCGACCCTGACGCCCCAGGGGCAAGATATTCACAAAGGCGATGTCCTTTTTAAAATCCCTAAAAAAATTGATCCTCACGCGTGTTTGATCCCCCACCTTATCAAAAACGAGCAGGGCGCCTGGCAATTGCCACCTGCTTTGCAGCGGGATCGAAAGGGGTTTAACCTGACTGATCCGGGCTTCACCAGAGCCCAGGCATTCGACCACAGCCATTATTGCATCCACTGCCACCCCCAAAACAAGGATTCCTGTTCAAAAGGCTTACCAGGGAAAACGGGCTGTCCGCTGGAGCAAAAAATATCAGAAATGAATCTTGCCAAATCCAGGGGCTATACGGTGGCTGCCTTGGCCATCATTTGCGTCGATAACCCTATGGTTGCGGCCACGGGGCACCGAATTTGTAACGATTGTATGAAGGCGTGCATTTTTCAAAAGCAGGAGCCTGTGAATGTGCCGGGCGTGGAAACGCAAATCCTGCAAGATGTTTTGAACCTGCCGTGGGGGTTTGAGATCTACAGTCTGTTCACTCGCTGGAATCCCTTAAAGTTTGCCGATCGCTTGCCAAAGCCAGACACGGGCAAGGCCGTCTTGGTGGCGGGCATGGGACCGGCTGGATTCACCCTGGCCCATTACCTTTTGAACGAGGGGCATACGGTTGTCGGCATTGATGGCCTGAAAATCGAGCCTTTACCAGAGGATTTAAAAACTACCCCCATTAAGGATATTAACAGTCTGTATGAATCCCTTGATGAAAGGGTTGTTGGTGGTTTTGGGGGCGTTGCTGAATATGGTATTACGGTTCGTTGGGATAAGAATTTTCTAAAAATCATTCGCTTGTTGTTGGAAAGGCGCCAGCGGTTCCTTTTAAAGGGGGGCGTTCGATTGGGCGGGACGGTGACCATTGATCAGGCCTTTGAGTTGGGTTTTGACCATGTGGCGCTTTGTTTGGGCGCTGGCAGCCCGACCCTTTTAAACATACAGAATCATTTGGTGCCCGGCGTGCGACAAGCCAGCGACTTTCTGATGGGGTTGCAACTGAGTGGGGCGTTTAAAGCTGAATCGTTGGCAAATCTTCAGGTTCGTTTACCTATTTTGGTTATTGGGGGTGGGCTGACAGCGATTGACAGTGCGACCGAGGCGCTGGCCTATTACGTCAGGCAAATTGAAAAATTTTCTAAACGCTATGAACATCTTGTGAAGATGTTGGGCAAGGAAGTGGTACGCCAAGATTGGACGCCCCAAGAACAGGCGCTTGCTGATGAAATGCTGGGCCATGCGATGGCTTTACAGACAAATCCTGATAAAACGCATATGCTTTTACAGCAGTGGGGTGGCAGCACGGTTGTCTACAGGCGCGTCTTAGACCAGGCGCCAAGCTATCGTATGAATGCCGAGGAGGTTGAAAAGGCCTTAGAAGAAGGCATTAGCCTTCTTGATGAAGCGGTCCCCGTAAAAGTTACAATCGATGACTACGGTCACGCCGATGGATTGTTGGTGATGCATCATGGAGTCGAGAAACACATAAAGGCACGAACGATTTTGGTGGCCGCCGGTACGAAACCGAACACGAATCTGAAATACGATATTCCTGACGAGATCGTTTTGGCGAATGGGGCGTTCCAGGCTATTGATGAGCGTGGAAATGCAGTGGATTTGGAACGGTCGGCTAAGCCCAAAGAGACGCATGTCTTGATGCGGTTTAATGGAGGGGGGCAAAGTGTTAGTTTCTTTGGTGATCTGCATCCGTCTTTTTCAGGGAATGTGGTGAAGGCCATGGCCAGCGCCAAGCGGGGCTATCCCATTGTCAGTCGGGCTGTGCAACGATCGCAGTTGGAGTTGAAAAATCCTGAGCCGTTTTTGGCTAAAATGGACGCGTTGTTGTCCGCTTATGTGGTTGCCGTTAATCGATTAACACCAACGATTGTTGAGATTGTGATCAAAGCGCCTCTGGCTGCGCGGGCTTTTCAGCCGGGGCAATTTTATCGATTGCAGAATTTTGAAAGTTTAGGAGGACCTAGTAACACAATGGAAGGGATTGCCCTGACAGGGGCCAGCGTCGATAAAGCAGAAGGCCAGGTATCCCTTATTGTTCTAGAAATGGGTGGATCGTCGAATTTGTGCGCCGCCCTTAAACCGGATGAACCAGTTGTGCTGATGGGCCCCACAGGCACCGCCACTGAATTACCCCATAATGAAACAGTTTTGTTGGTGGGCGGGGGTTTGGGTAATGCGGTTCTATTTTCTATTGGTCAGGGGTTGCGAGCAAATGGATGCAAAGTTTTGTACGCTGCTGGCTACAAAAAAATAATCGATCGATTTAAGGTGCAGGAAATTGAAAAGGCTGCCGATCAAATTATTTGGTGTTGCGATGAACAGCCTGGCTTTACACCTGGACGCCCCCAAGATTTAACCTTTACTGGCAACATCGTACAGGCTGTGACGGCCTATGCCCAAGGCCAATTGGTAAGTGGTGAATTGGGAACGCCTTTGGTCGACTCATCGGACGTTCAACGGTTGATGGTCATTGGGTCTGACCGTATGATGGCCGCGGTTGCCAAAGCCCGTCACCTTGATTGGAAGCCTTACTTGAATTCTGCTCACATAGCCGTCGGAAGCATCAACTCGCCCATGCAGTGCATGATGAAAGAGATCTGCGCCCAATGTTTGCAAATCCAACATGATCCCGTCACGGGCGCTGAAAAAGTAGTCTACAGCTGCGTTAATCAAGACCAACCCTTGGATTGGGTTGATTTCGATCACTTAAGCCAACGTTTATCGCAAAATTCCCTGCAGGAAAAACTAACCGCTTTATGGATGAAGACTCCCTAATCTCATCCCTTTTTTTCATCAGTTTCTCCCGTAAATATACCGAATTGGTCCTCATTACTCTGAACTTCTTCACTTGCGTACTGTTCGAATTTTCTTAGTGCAGACGCTGAAAATGTCAGCAAAACCAGAGCCAGGCCCAGCTTATCCTTATAATAAGGATCACTTATACCGTAAGCAACTCCCGCAACTGTCGTACAGGCCACATTGGCTAGGAAAGAGCCCGCTTTGAACCAGCCCTTACAGAAAAAACAACAAAGCGCTGACGATCTGACATATTTTTTGGCCCAAGAACTTTTCGAAAGGACAGGATGGCGCTTTGGGTTGTAGTCTGCTGAATTCGTTGGTGTTGGAACCACAGCCAAAGATGGAGATATGGGGGAGGATGTCGATGAATTTAATGGATCAGAAGCCCCATGAGTATTAGTGCTGCCGTAATTGGCTGGAGGAGGGGTCGTTAATGACGCTGAAGTCAGAGTGTCGCTGGGCGCGGGCGAAATTTCAATGGCATGCTCGTGCGCATCTGATGCCCATGTGTTGGCGATGAATGCTAGAATGAAAAATAATACGGCCATATCTATAATCCTTTTTAAGTATATAGATATAGTTTAAGCGTAAATTATTAATCGGGTATTAATGCCTGTATTTTTAGGTCGACAACGAATTTTCTGTTGAAGCTCGGCTCGGGACTTAGCCAGCTGTTTAAACCCAAGGCAAAGCCACGATTTAAGATAAGGGGTCTGACGTCTTTGGATTGTAAAATCAATCTTAAACGCAAATCAGCATCGTATCCGACGTATAGTTCACATATTTGTTTTAAAAGCTTTCCATTGCTGGAATTCAACGGCAAAAACGATTCAAACAACGACCACGACAAAGGGCCCAGGGTAATCAGAACCCCTGCCGCCTGATCCCAAGACTTTCGGCCCAAAATCATGGATTGACCTAATGCATGATATCGACTACCCAGCAAGCTCAGCTCATCGGCCTTTGGCTGCCGCCATTGCCCTTGGAACAGGTCCAAGGTGGTTGGAACCTGGAAGTAGCTGTTTAACAGGCATAATAGGCCGGCTGCCGAATGGGGGCGGCGCCATAATAAATCGTTATAGGTGAAAAAGACGCGCTGACTGGCGGCATCATCCATAAATCGGTCAGGGTTTTGGATGCCAGCCAACTGCAACAGCGTTTTGCCCAAAGGATGTTTCTCAGGCTTTACTGATGATAAACCGATGCGGTATTTTTTGCGAAAACGAAACCAAAGGCTAGCCAGGCGATGATTAAAAATGTCTAAGAAATCGCGAAAGGCAAAATCCTTTTGGCGGTTACGCTGCAATACAAGTTCGGTATAGGGGGTGGGCAGGGGGCCCTGGATGCCTGCCAAACTTAGAAAATTCACCCACAAGGTTGTTTTTAGACCTGGCTTTTGGTGAAGTTTGTGCAGCTCCGCTGATGGATTCGCCAGGCTGACATGGGATTTAATCTCAAACGCCTCGGCGTTTGGGTCACTTCCTTCCCCAATGGGTGTGGTCTGCTGCTGGCTTTCTAAAATGGCAACAGCCTGATCAAATTCAAACTCAAAGACTTGTTTTGAAAGGGCGTCCGCTACAGCTGGATTTTGGCGCCAGGTAATAATTGCCATCTCATCCACTCCTTCGCAAAATTTTTGTGTTGTCCAGCTAAGTGACTATCCGTTTTTAAGACCAACTCCACAAAGGATGTCAGCCCAACGTTCAGGGCGAAATAATGTCTTAAAACGGACGCCAGCAAAAAACAAGTATGGCCGGTTTGAATGGATGGTTTCAAACTTAAGCTAACCTCCAACCCCTCCACAAAGCCACGCCATGCCTCTTTGCCAAACCGGCGCGTTACCTTTTGGGTGTGGATCGCCATGATCTCGTCAACCTCGTGCTGATGGGCGGCATAGGCAGGACCCGCGTACAGCTTTAAAGCTTCCTTTAAAAGTTCCAGAGATTTTCCTTCTTCGCTAAGGCCCAAATGATTGACGGACAACTGGGAAACTAATCGCCATAATGATTCTCCATCGGTTGGAGGATCCACCTGCAAGACCGGCTTATTAAGGCAAACAATTTGAGTCAGGGGGGCGACCTCTTCGATCTGAAGCTGCGCATTATAAGGCAGCTGTTCCGCCAAGAAACGGTTGGTACATAAAGTCTCGGCGTAAATAATATGATGCGCAGGCGTTACCGGATTAAATTTCAAATCAACAAATGAAATTTGCATGTCACTGCCCGGGACATCACGCAGCTCCGCTGGAATGCGTTTGATCAACCAGTACAGCCCATGATCGTCATGATTGGTTTGATGGTTAAACGAAAAATAAGGCGTTAAGGTCTGGGACGACGCCTCGCCCTCTATGGTTGCAATAACTTTTTGGATGCTGTGAATTTGGGTGGTTTTATCGCGCCGTTGATCAGGGATCAGGGGGTAGTCAACTTTGCGGCGCGTCAGCCGAAGCGGCTCGGTCGTTTTGTGGAACAGGTTGATGATCGGCGTACACCCCAAGAGAAAATTTTGCGCGCTGACGTTTTTTTGTAAAAAGGGTTCAACCGTGGCAAAAGGAAACAAAATGTCGATCGTTTGGCAAGTGGGGTCAATTTTCCCCGATGTGGCCAAATGCTGAATTTTGAAAAACAAAAACTTCTCGGGCAGGTGGAAATATTCCTGCAACAATTGATAGGCATGTGTGGTCTGGCTTGTCACGGGCAGGCCCATTTCTTCGCGACTGAAGCCCACAGGTTGTAAACTGTCAACGGGTAAGACGCTGGCCCTTTTTTGATCACCCGATATAAACACCCGCGGGTTCGTTTGCCCGAACAGACTTTGGTAGAGGCCCAAGGTCAAAACCCGCTCACCGCCCAGGTGAAAGGTCAGATCATCAGGGGTTAAGTCTTGCCAGCTGAGCCCGCCGTCAATTTGCACCGTGAGTTTCAAAAACCAAGGCGCCGCCGCCCTTTCAGAAAGATCATCCAACACATACGATTCTTTGGGGACAAAACTGACGCTTTGGACGGTGATGGGCCAAAGGGTTAAGGGGTAGACCGTTTGAAACCGGCACGTGACCCCCTGTTCGGTGTAGGTGAACAAAGGCGTGGATTTTTTAAAGGTGTAGCCGACGGTTTGCTTGGCCTTGGACAAGTCGGGTTGAAACTGAGCGATGGCCATGGTGGGCAGGGGGTTGACCAGGTGGGGGTAAAGAACGCCCAACAAAGTGCTGGCCAATTCCGGGAATCGGTCATCAATTTCCTGGCTAAGCCGGGCCGTCATGAAGGCGAAGGATTCCAACAGCCGTTCGGTATGAGGGTCGGGCGACACCGCATCGCTGATTTCCAACCGGCGGGCGATTTTGGGGTATTGCTTGGCAAACGCCTGGCCCGCATTGCGCAAGTAGCGCAGTTCGTTATTGTAATAATTTAAGAAGCGCGTGCGGGCCGATTGGAACACTAAGAATGCCAAATTACATATAATTTTAATTAAATTAAACTATATATTAGCGCGAAAAGCTAGTGCTGATTGGTATGATCCTCTGACACAAACCCAGTAACTGCATTGTAGAAGTAGAAAAACAAGGCAGCTGATGGATTGCTACTAGTAAAAGGGCACTCCCGTGCTTCTCCGCTGAGCCTGTGTTGGGCATCTTGATCCCCAAGCTTCGCTCGTTCTTCAAGGTAAGCATCTCCTGATGCATCATCAAAACCAAGGCTACTCCATTGAATATACATATTGCCATGAGGATCTCTAAGGAAAATATGCTTTGATGCCGCCTGATTAAGCCGCGTTTGAGCATGTTGGTCACCGTTTCTTGCGCGTTCTTCAAGATAAGCCCTGCCCGTTACATCATTAAATCCAAGACTTCCAGTCAGTATCGCACAATTAAGTGCTTCTTGTGCGTTCTGGTCGTTATAGTCCCCTATCCGTTCATCAAGGTAAGCACGTCCTGTTACATCATTAAATCCAAGTTGTTTAGACGAAGCTGCCCAGTTGATCTGCCGTTGTGCGGATTGGTCAGCATGATCTTTTATCCGTTCTTCAAGGTAGGCACGGCCTGTCACTGCATTAAATCCAAGGTTGGAATTATGCTGAGAAAAATAAGCTGCCTGATTGAGCTGTTGTTGTGCGTGTTGGTCACCTTGGCTTGCACGTGCTTCAAGGTAAGAACGTCCTGATACATCATCAAATCCAAGAAATTTAGACGACGCTGCATGATTGAGCTGTTGTTGTGCGGATTGGTCATCTTGGCCTGCACGCTCTTCAAGGTAGGCACGGCCTGTCAGTGCATTAAATCCAAGGTTGGTGGAATTATGCTGACAAAAACAAGCCGTCTGATAGAGCTGTTGTTGTGCGTTTTGGTCATTATGGTCCCGTACCCGTTCTTCAAGGTAAGCACGTCCTGATATATCATCAAATCCAAGAAATTTAGACGACGCTGCGTGATTGAGCTGTTGTTGTGCCTCTTGGTCAGCGTGGTCTCGTACGCGCGCTTCAAGATAGGCACGACCTGATACATCATCAAAAATATTAGCAAAACCACAGGGTCGACTACCAAAGCCTGCCGCACGAGTAAACCTCCATTCTGCTTCAGAATTTACCGTTGCGCCGGCCTGTTCCAACGAATGCAAACCCTCAGCGTAACGTTCCGCCGCCATTAACAGATACCCCTGAAGGGCTTTTGCAAATATAGGTGTGTAGCTGATATTGATACGCCCCATAAGATCATCATCATTGATAAGTCCCTGTCGATTCACAAACAAATTATGAAAATTACGATGTACATAGCGAGAGACAAGAACAGAGGTTCTCAAAGCCTCAACGTTTCTCTCGTCATGTTCTCGAATATATTGACTATTTAATTTTGACGCATGGATTTGCCTTATGACCTTCCAAACAAAGAAACTTCGATAGTTTTTCCTCGTTGACGACGCAAACGCGATGGAATCTTTCATAGAAATCATCTGGAATATAATTGATCCCAAGTCACAATGCATAACACGGTGCATGATACCATTTATTCCAGCTTTGACGTTCCTTACCGACGTTCTCTTCTCAAGGTTGATAAGCTCGTCTTTGGCCAGGCGAAGAGTGTCGTGTCTGTGATTCAAAAACGCCTCAAAGGTGGGGCGTAAGGAGGCAAAGACCTCTTTTCTTTCATGAGTTTGGGCATGGCTGATAATGCTCGGTATAAGCTCTTGGAAATCCCTTTTCGTATCGCTCCAGGCGTCATGAAATTCATCATCATTCATGGCCTTCATCACCATCGCATCAATCGCCAGCACGGCGGCCATGTGACCGTTGAACCGTGCATCCGTTTGCAAACGGGTGGTTGTTTGGGCGCGGTCATAGCCTAAATAACGGTCATTCAGCATGTTGCGCTGGCCCATAAACCGGTGGCGGGTGCGGGTAATCGAATGAATAATCAGCAGCTCTTCCTCTGGTGTGGCCGAGCGTTGCGAAAGGCCATACTTCCCGCCTATGGTAGCGGAAATCTCATCCGTGATTTTTTTAAACCCAGCATAATTGCCGGCAATGTCTGCCTTGTCCCTCTCGTCCTATAGCTGTTCAAGCCAGGCTAGGGCAGCCATGGAGGCGGGTTTTTGGTAAACAACTTGGGTCTCAATCGCCGCATCTGTAGCCACGGCCGTGTGGCTAAGTATTGAAAACAAAAATGCCCCAAGGAAGCCAAACAATCTAAAATTCATTGTATATTGGGTCTGCAGTAATGAAAACCATATGATTTATATATAAGCTGGAGCGTGGACTTTCAAGTTTTTCCCCGCCGCATTTTGTCATCCCATTAAAGGCGGGGTTCATGCAGGGTTAAACATAATGATAGATTCTCCTCCGCCCTCAATAGGGTGACAAAGGGGGGGTAAAAGGCAAAAACCACAACATCATTTAGGCATGCTAGGTTCCGCGTCTAATCCAAAGCACCTGCCTGTGCAATCCTCATAAGGGATAAATCTCTTCTGGCATCTGGACTTCCCAAATCAGCTGCCTCTCTCATAATTTCGATAGCTTGGATATTTTTTTGTGCTATGCCATCAGTTCCATTAAAAAGCATGATGGCGTACTTATAAAGTAGAATGGGTAGATTTTTCTTGCCTATTTCAAACCCTAAGTTAAAAGCATCTTTATATACCTCTATGGCTTTAGGAACGTCCCTTTTTATCCCAGATGTTCTATTTTCAAAAAGAGAAAGTGCATAATTATGTAATGCAGCAGGAATTCCACGTTTTGCTGTGTTAATTATCATATCGGGAATGGCTTTCTTCTTCAGAATAAGCTTTGTCTGACGATAGGTTTCTTCCATTGCTGAGTCAGGAATAATAGCGCCGCGTTGTTTGAGTAGTTTGGCTAACTGTGGGTTCATTATGGGGAGGCTTAGGTAAAAACGCCTTGGTCCTATTCCTCTTACACGATACCCTTGTTCTGGCAAACAATCGTGATAAATGTATTCCACAATTATCTCTTTTGAACCGAGATCGAATTTAGAACGAATTTCATCGGAAGGAGAAATGGCTCTTTCAGAAGAAGAAAAAATACTGCTTACATGGTTGGATCGTGATAAATCATGATTGATTTCTTTTCTAATAGCATCCTCCGCATCTGGAAATCTTGCGTTCTCCTCCTCCGTTAACGTCACAGGATAGGCAAAGACATCCACGTTATGCACTGTCCACCCTTTATAGATTCCTCCCGATGGAACCACCTCATTATAAACCTTTACCAAACTCATCTTCGGGGCGAAAATGTTGAACACGTCATTGGCCAGGCGCATGGTATTGCGTCGGGTCCCCAAAAATGCCTCAAAGGCTGGGCGCAAGTGAGCAAAGACCTCTTTTCTTTCATGAGTTTGGGCATGACTAATAATGCCCGGTATAAGCTGCCCAGGATCCTTTTTCGTATCGCTCCAGGCGTCATGAAATTCATCATCGTTCACGGCCTTCATCACCATCGCATCAATCGCCAATACGGCGGCCATGTGGCTGTTGAACCGTGCATCCGTTTGCAAACGGATGGTTGTTTGGGCGCGGTCATAGCCTAAATAACGGTCATTCAGCATGTTGCGCTGGCCCATAAACCGGTGGCGGGTGCGGGTGATAGAATAAATAATCAGCAGCTCCTCCTCTGGCGTGGCTGACCGCTCCGAAAGACCATATTTTCCACCTATGGTGGCGGAGATCTCATCCGTGATTTTTTTGAACCCATCAAAATTACCGGCAATGTCTGCCTGATCCCGTTCGTCCTCTAACTGTTCAAGCCAGGCCAGGGCGGCCATCGATAAAGGCTTTTGATACACAACTGTGGTATCAACCATCGCATCACCAGCTGTGGCCATTAAAGGGCTGCTCATTGAAAACAAAAAGGAAACAAGGAAGACAAACAATCTAAAATTCATTGTGTATTATATCTGTGATAATAAAAACCATGTGTCTTATATATAAGCAGGTGCAGTCACGTTCAACCTTTATATGAATGAACCAAAAAAATAAGTGCACAAAATCCGCCAAAACGTTTATAAGTAAAGCATGCAAAAAGAGACATCCACCAACATAACTCCGATTGATTTCGAACAGGCGTTACATGAACGATACCTGGCGTATGCGCTGTCGACCATTATGTCGCGGTCATTGCCCGACGTGCGCGATGGGTTAAAGCCGGTTCATCGGCGTTTGATTTACGCCATGCAGCAGCTGCGCCTGAATCCGACAACGGGGTTTAAGAAATGCGCCCGCGTGGTGGGTGACGTCATGGGTAAGTTTCACCCCCATGGGGATGCCGCCATTTACGGGGCGTTGGTGCGCTTGGCTCAGGATTTCTCGGTCCGGTATCCGCTGATCGAAGGGCAGGGGAACTTTGGTAATATTGATGGCGACGGTCCGGCGGCCATGCGGTATACCGAGGCGCGGCTTAGCCAGGTGGCCATGACCCTGATGGAGGGGTTAGAGGAGAACGCGGTTGATTTTCGCCCAACCTATGATGGCGAGGGGGAGGAACCAATTGTTTTCCCCGCGGCCTTTCCTAATTTATTGGCCAATGGAGCCACAGGCATTGCGGTTGGAATGGCCACGTCTATTCCGCCCCATAACCTGGATGAAATTTGCCAGGCTTTGACCTTGTTAATTGATCAGCCAGAGGCGTCTATTGAACAGATTTTGGCCGTTATGCCGGGGCCTGACTTTCCAACGGGTGGTATCCTTACAGAAAATGCCGACATCCTTTTAAAAGCTTATGAGACGGGGCGGGGCAGCTTCCGTGTTCGGGCTCGGTTTGAGGTGGAGGAGATTAAGGGCGGCGGTTACCGTATTGTCATCACAGAGGTTCCGTATCAGGTTGAGAAATCAAAGCTGATCGAGAAGATTGCGAATCTTTTGAACGAGAAAAAATTACCCTTTTTGGACGATGTTATTGACGAGTCAGCCGATGACATTCGCCTGGTTTTGCAACCCAAAAGCCGCAACGTTGAGCCGAATGTGTTGATGGAATCGTTATTCCGCCTGACCGATTTAGAAGTGCGCATCCCTTTAAACATGAATGCGCTTGATGGGCACAATGTGCCGCGGGTGATGTCGTTAAAAGAGGTGTTGCAGGCCTTTTTGGATCATCGTTTTGTGGTGCAAGAAAGGCGCAGCCGCCATCGATTGGAGCAGATTGCCAGCCGTTTAGAAATTTTGGCAGGGTACCTGGTTGTTTATTTGAATCTGGATGAAGTGATTCAAATTATTCGCGATGAAGATGACCCCAAGGCCGTTTTGCAGGAACGCTTTAGCCTGACGCCGAATCAGGTCGAGGCTATCTTGAACATGCGATTGCGAAGCTTACGTAAATTGCAAGAAATTGAAATTCGCCAAGAGTTCGACGGTTTGGAGAAAGAAAAAAAATCGTTAGAACAATTGCTGTCCAGTCTGAAGTTGCAATGGAAACAGATTCATAAAGAAATACAAGGTTTGCGCAAAACCTTTGGTCAGGAAACTGTTTTGGGGCGTCGGCGTACCACGATTATGAGTGCACCCGACCCTGTCGTTGTTCCCTTGGTTGATACCATAGAGGTTGAAGACGTCACCGTTGTTTTTTCTGCCAAAAGTTGGCTTCGAAGCGTCAAAGGGCACGTCCAGACGACGCCTTTAACCTATAAAGAAGGCGATGCGGAACGATTTGTTCTGACGGCGCAAACCATTGATAAGTTGGTTCTTTTTGCCAGTAATGGTCGTTTTTATACGATTGGCGTGGATAAAATTCCCCGTACCCGCGGCCATGGAGAGCCCATTCGTTTGCTGGTTGATTTGGCCAATACGGATGAGATATTAGGGGCCTTTATTGTAAAGCCAAGCAACCCAGATCAGAAATTCCTGATTGCGGCCAGTGATGGGCGTGGCTTTGTGATTAAGGCTTTGGATACCCTGGCTCAAACGAAATTGGGCAAACAGGTACTGACCCCGGCCGAAGGGGCTGTTCCAAAGTTTTGCTTGCCGGTGACAGGCGATCACGTGGCGGTTGTTGGGCAAAATCGCAAACTGTTGATTTTCTCTGTCGCTGAATTACCCGTTATGAACCGGGGGCGTGGGGTAACGTTACAAAAGTATAAAGATGGCGGCATAAGCGATTTAACCCTGTTTACAACTGAACAAGGCCTAAAGTGGAGCCGGGCAGGAAAGGTGACAACGCTGACTGATATGCGCCCCTGGCAAGGCAAACGGGCATCCTCTGGCCGCTTAGCACCCATCAGCTTTCCTCGGTCAAATACCTTTGAGGAATAATATTGTTAGAGTGAATATGTTCTTAACATTAACGAATAAAAAAATGAAATCGCTTTTTAAAATATCTGTGTCGTTAGTTGTTTTATATGCGACCTGCATTACATCGTTCGCATCAGCAACATCCAATCGCACAAAAGTGAACATAATACCATTAGGCTCATATGCGTCTTCAAGAATAGTGACAACTTCGAACGCGGACTCTTCTATGGCTGATTTATCTGTTAACCTAAAGGCAATTCTTTTTGACGAGATTCAACCCGCAGTTCAAATCCTCCATGAGGAGCTAAGACCTTTAAGTGTGAAATACAAAATTGTAGAGACTAAGAATGATGCGGGTTGGAGTGACTATATTAGAGAAGCCCATCAACTTGCTAAGGCCTCCGAGGCTGAATGGCAACCGCTTGTAGACCGTAATCCTCTTATACCTGTTTCCTTGGAAGAAATTGATGCTGCATATAAAAGGGTGACTAGAAGTCTTTCTACAACAGAAAAACATAAAAGTAATCCTCGATTTTTCCTGGTTCTAGGTGTCGATGCACTAAAGCTAACGCAGTCTCCCGCTGCTGAAAATGCTGTGATCCAAGCAGCCAGTCAGGGGAATTTTTTGGAGTCTTCATCATCAGATTACATGCCTTACACAGACTATATATATGATCAAACTCAAGGTCCAAGGGTATCGCTAGCATCTTTGGCAGCCTTAATCGTCCGGGATTATTGCATGAGAAGCACACCTACTGATAAAACACCTAAGCAACCCCTATTGGAGGATAATTTAGCTTCATTCAAACTTGAGTCTGGTGCGGTTTTGGAGAATGGATATTTAAAGCCTGCTCTTTTGAACGATCATGATCAGGAGACTTTTGCTACAAGGCTAGAAACTGCCGGGCCGGGTGATTTGAGAATTCTTGCTCAACCTGGGTACTCAGAAGATGGAAAGAATATTTTACAAGTTCTCAATTTCGCCCCTGCTTATCAAGGTTTTCATCCGCCAGCTTCAGGATCGGCTGGCCACAGGATTTGTAAATTTCTTGTTCCTCCGCAATATCGGGCTACTGCCCAACTTGCCGTTATGAAGGCGGTTAAAACTGGTCGACGTATTCCACTTCATTTAACGCTTATTGGGCAAGGTGCATTCAAGAACCCAAGTGATGTGATGAAAAAGGCATTGAAGGACGTATACGATACTGTTCAAGGATATGATGTTGATGTTTACATTCATGTATTTTCAAAAAGCGGCTTGGATAAATTGCAACCAAACTTACCTTCTGAGATTGGCACTTTGACGGTCTCCTCTAATAAAGATTTTGATATGTTTGCACCAGGAAAACCCTTTGATCCCTACATTTTTTATACTATGAGCTCTTCCTTTTGAAAACCGGTTGTTTTGTGGTGTTTTTATCAAAAGTTTTTTAGCTTTGACATGACATTTCTATTTTGGTTTATAGAACACATTTTCTGAATACATAATTTTAAGTGAGGGTACACATGAAGAAGATAACACGATATTGTTTACTGACCTGTGCTTTTGTGTTGATGAGCCATACTTGTATGGCAGCAGCGTCATCATCTGCGGCCGCTGAAATGCCGGCATCGGCAGTGTCCGATGATGCTGGAAGGCCTCGTCGTCCTGCGTGTTTATGTCCTATAACATCAAAAGTGATGAGAGATCCGGTTGTGGCATCAGATGGTCACACATACGAAAGAGCGGCTATTGTGAAGCTTATAGGGAGCTCTAGGGATCCCAAAAGCCCGTTGACGGGGTTACCGTTCACGAGCAAAGACGTGTTTGATAATCTAGCCTTAAAAAGAATAATTGAGGAATTCAACCCTCGCATACAGGGAGAACCCTCTGCACTTGAGCCTTTGAGAACCAGTCCATCAGCAGCAGCCGTAGAAAATGGAAAGGGGGAAAAGGATGAAGAAAAAGCCAAGATATCAGTCGTTACCCATAGACCCATCCCCGCGATTGCCCATGGTTATGAAGAAGTTTATCAACGGCTATTGAAGGGTCAGTTGGTTTATCGCCCAAATAAGGGGAGTGATATTGGGATGATCGTGCTGCCGTTTGCCTCTTTAGAGAACCCGTTAGACGGAACCTTTAATTTATCGCAATGCGGTGATGCTGGGCAGTATTTGAGCATCGCGACGGGATATCGCCAGGGAAAGAAGGCAGAGAACGCCAACAAGGTAGAAATATGGATAGCTCCCCGTTTTGTGATAGATATGGCGCCTGCGACAACAGCGGGTCACTTCAAAAGCATCATACGGGAATGGCCTGTCAGGGCTCCTATTGGACTTTTTTGGACATGGGGTGGCGCTGATAGCTTAAATATTATGGATTATTCTGTTTTTAATAGTTTTGAACAATTAGCGAGTGAGACTTTAAATGAAAAACACAAAGTCGCCAACTCTACCCACGAGACCACGGGTGAGAGCCTTTTGCACTCCCTTGTATATTCGTGGCGTTGTCCAAAAGAGGAGATATTCGGTCATTTTCAAGTTTCGTTTTGAAATTTGAATAAGGACTAAAATCGATAATTTACCCGAGCTGTGGACATAGCTGGGCACCCGGTATCCAACTGCCGGGCAGAGCAGCGTTTGAACAGACTCCTCAAACGCTTTAACTGACGGGATGATAGAGCTTACGAATTATTTCGATATGGGGTCCTTGGGCACATGAGTTTGAACGGACAGGTTTTTTTTTCAAAAGACTGCAAACCACTTTATCAAGCCCCTTTTTACAAGATACTAAGTGAATCACTTTGATGTCTGGAAATTCATCAGGAGTGCTGCATAAGTGATTTGACCCTGTTTACAACTGAACAAGGGCTGAAGTGGAGCCGGGCAGGAAAGGTGACAACGCTGACTGATATGCACCCCTGGCAAGGAAAACGGGCATCCTCTGGCCGCTTAGCACCCATCAGCTTTCCCCGGTCAAATACCTTTGAGGGATAGAGCCATCCAGTGATCCCCATTCAAAGGATTTCCCAAGATTTCATCTGAATGGGGTATGGAGGAGATCAACGTTATAAAAGGACTACATCTTTTTAGCCGTGTCCATTTGTTGCTTATCCATATTTTCCTTATTCATCATCATTTTATCGTCGGTCATCTTATCCATATTTTCCTTATCCATCATCATTTCTTTCTCGTTCTTGTCTTCTTTATTCTTGTTCATGTTTTTGTCATTCATATCCATTTTCTTGTTTTGCATATCACCACTCGCAAAGATAGTACCCGTTGAAAAAGTAGCGATCGCTGCAATTGCTGCAAAAAGAATTGTTTTATTCATGATAAAGCTCCTTTAAAAAATAGTATTAATAGAGAACAATTTTTTAATTAACAACTTCAAAAATAGTTTTATTTAGTTAAAAGTTCGTTAATAAGAATAAAAATTGCAAAAATATCAAGAAGTCATTTGAATAAATAGTATTGTTTTTTGCCCTTAAAAAGGAGATTATAAAAATATAACCCTTTTAATTGTTATTAATCCGTATGAACAATGCTTTTTTAATTTTGTTTTGTTGTGACTGCTTAATTTCTCATTAAGTCCTAAAATAAAGTTTAAAAATACGGAGTTTTCCTATGTCTATCAAAACCCTTGCCGGCTGGGTTGCCGGTCTTATTGCTGTTATTGTTCTGGGATTTTATTTCTTTCACCAATCCAAGGCCATCCCTTCCCATAAACCCATCATCGTCATTTCGCAAATTATTGATCACAATACCTTGAACACGGTTCATAAAGGATTGATCGATGGACTAAAGGAACAGGGCTATATTGACGGCCAAACCGTTGAAATCTTTTACGAAAATGCCCACGGAAATTATACGTTGTCCAAGCAAATTGCTGACAAATTTATTTCCTTGAAGCCATCCGTGATGGTCGGTTTATCAACGCAGTCGGCCCAAAGTTTCCTAAATGCCAGCCTTAGCAAAAATATTCCTTTGGTGTTTTCGGCGGTGACGGATCCAGTTGCAGCCAAGTTGTCGGGGCCAACGGTCACGGGCATCAGTGATTTTATGCCGGCAGAACCTCAACTTAACCTGTTTTTAAAGCTGTTACCAAATTTGAAAAAACTGGGCGTCATATACAACCCCAGCGAAATCAATTCTGTCAGTTTCATTGAAAAGTTCGAACAAGTTGCCCTTAAAAAAGGGATCATCCTGGTACGTGCCGCTTTAAATTCCACAGCCGAAGCCACAGCCGTCACAGCAAGTTTAGTCGGGAAAGTTGATGCCATTTATTTTCCCAATGATAATACAGCCATGGCCGCGGTTAAGGCGATTGTGACAGTAGGCCTAAAACATCATCTGCCTGTTTTTGCCAATGATACAGCATCGGTGGAGCAGGGGGCAGTTGCGGCTGTTGCCTATGATCGTTACGAGATGGGAAAAATGACGGCCCTTATGGTTGTGAAAATCTTAAAAGGCGAAAGTCCATCAGAGATCCCTGTCATTTATGATGCAGCCACTCAGATTGTTACGAACAAGGAAAGCCTTAAAAATTTGAGTTTACCTGGCTCATAAGAATTCTTGGCCATTATCTTTCCTCGTGGTGTTAAAGAGTTGCACCTACGAGGAAAGATTTTTATAGGGGGCTTAATTTTTAGTCATTACTTCTTATGTTTTTCTTGGCCACCTTTTCCCTGTCGTGAGCTATGAGGCGCAGAACCACCCTTGTGGGCCATTTCAACATAACCTTCATGTCCTAAATCCTTCGCTCGAGTTTCACCACCTTTATGTCCCATTTCAACGTAACCTTCGTGACCTAACTGCTCAGCTCTAGTCTCACCACCCTTGTGGCCTCTTTCTGACATGCCTTCGTGTCCAGCCTTTCCTGCACTGGCATGCCCGCCTTTGCTAGCAATTTCTTGCACCTTTTCATGAGGCATAGAAGCAAATCCTTTAGCAGCATTGCCTGTTTTGTTATTATCTTGATTAGATTTATTTGTTGCCATGATCTTTCTCCTTATTGCTTTATAGCTTACTTAAAAGACAGCGACTTATAATTAACTTTGAATCCAGATTCTTGGGTTCAAAATACGGCACATAAAAGAGATAAACATATTCTTAAAAACTAGCTTTTTCAGATCTTGTTATTTAGATGAATAATCCCTTCTAATCATCACCTCTTTTACTAGCTTCTCACTATTAAGACTGTCTGACCATATTCTGTTAAGGGATTTTATATGGTCTTTCTTATATATAAACAATAGGCGTAATAAAGAATAGTTTAATCTATCTGATTTTTAACATAATGGAGTTTAAAAATTTATTTTTTTCAATTGAAATAAGAATTGATAGGTGCAAAAGGGTTATTTTTATCCGCTTTCCATATGATAGAAACCCGACTGAATTTGGACCGGCAGTATTAAGCCACCAGACTCAATCGTACAATGCAAATATATTAAACGGGATTCGTCAGGAAAGGTTTTTTGGATGACTTCTGGATCCAACTTATCCTTTACGTCCCCAGCAAGCCCTCAAATCGTACCCACGTGTAAATGGCCATAGTTTCTGTCAACACTACTTCTTCACCCACCTACCTCGAAAAATCTTGGCACCCTGGGGTTTGTTGACCTGCTGAGGGCGACCAATTGCCAGGGCATCAGATGGCACGTCCTTGGTAATTGTGCTGCCCGCTGCAATCAGGACCCCATCTCCAATGGTTAAGGGGGCAACCAGACAGGTATTCCCCCCCACCATTACATTCGCGCCAATAGTTGTTTTAAACTTTTCAAACCCGTTATAATTGCACGTTACCGTGCCCGCGCCCACGTTGGTGTCCGCACCGATGGTTGCGTCCCCAATATACGACAAATGCTTGGCCTTAACATTTGGGCCTAACTGCGACCCCTTCACCTCAACAAAATTCCCAAGCTGTGTGCCATGCTGAAGAAACGTTCCCCCCCGGCAATGGGCAAACGGGCCGATGATCACATCAGGCTCAGCAGAAGTGTTTTCCAAATGGCAAAACGGCAAAACGGTTACGTTATGGGCCAACTGAACGCCTGGGCCAAACGTCGCAAAGGGCCCGATACAACTATCTTGACCAATTTTGGTATCGAAACTTAAGAAAATAGTTTCTGGTTGCCGCAACGTTACGCCCTGATCCATCAATTGGTGGCGCCAGCGCTGCTGCAACAACTGCTCCGCCAGACTTAAATCTTGGCGGGTATTGACACCCTGAAATTCATCAGCATCCGCGGTGATCATGGCCAAAGGGTGGCCCTTTTGATGAGCCAACTTTACAATATCGGTCAGGTAATATTCATGGTTGGCGTTCTGGGGTTCAATCTGGGGCAAAAGAGCACGCAGGGCTGAGGCCTTGATTTTGTAAACCCCACTGTTGGCCCAGGGCAGGGCGCGTTGATCATCTGTGGCATCCTTATACTCAACAATCTGAGTCGGGCGGCCGTGCTCATCGCAAACAACCCGTCCATATGTGTCGTTGACATTGCGAACAGGCATGGCAATCAGGTTAACGTCTGCAGTTAGATCATTCAGGACTTTCAACGTCTGGACCTGTAAAAGCGGTGTATCGCCACAGATAATCATCACTTCCTGGGTGTCGGCGTTAAGGTAAGGCAGAGCAACCTTTACCGCATCGGCCGTCCCCTTGGGGGTTTCTTGTGCCACTATGGTGACGCCCTGAAACACCGCATGATCCTTTAAGCCAGGTGACGTGACCACAAGAATTTGATCAGGGTTCAGCCCCCGCGCCGCATCAAGAACGTGCTGAATAACCGGATTACCGCCCAAGGGATGCAAAACCTTTGGCAACGTTGACTTCATCCGTTTGCTTTGACCGGCGGCTAAGATAATGACTGAAACCACGAAAAGTCTTTCTCTTGTAAGGAAGTGATTTTAAACTTAAGGCAATCTTCACCAAACTTGGGTTTAAAATGCAAGACTTTCGTTATGAAACCGACTCCATGGGGCAAATTTCTGTTTTGAATGACCATTACTGGGGGGCGCAAACTCAGCGGTCGATGAAGTATTTCCATATTGGTGAAGAAAAAATGCCAATGGCTGTAATTTTGGCGTTGGTGACCATCAAGAAAGCGGCAGCCATGACCAACAGGGATCTTGGCATTCTTGAACCACAGTTGGCGGGGTCTATCGTCACCGTTTGTGATGAATTGTTAACGGGCAAGTGGGATCACCAATTTCCCCTAAAAGTCTGGCAAACAGGGTCGGGGACCCAGACAAATATGAATGTTAACGAGGTGATCGCCAATCGGGCCAACGAACTGCTGGGGCAACCACTGGGCACCAAGCATCCCATCCACCCCAATGATCACGTCAATTCCGGCCAGTCATCAAACGATTGCTTTCCGACCGCCATGCACATGGCCGCGGTACAGGCGCTGACTGGGCGGTTGTTGCCGGCTTTAAAACAGTTTCAAAAGGAGCTTGAGGAGAAAGCCGACGCTTTTAAAGACACCGTCAAGGTTGGCCGAACGCACCTGCAGGACGCAGTGCCCATGACGGTGGGCCAAGAATTCGGGGCCTTTGCCTATCAAATAGAAATGTCCATCGAACGACTGCAGGATTGTCTGAAATATTTATACCCCCTGGCCCAAGGTGGAACGGCGGTCGGAACAGGCATGAATTGCCCCCCCGGTTTTGTTGAAAAGTTCATTCATTATATTCGGGAATTCACAGAGTTTCCTTTTACCAGTGCCCCCAATAAGTTCGAGGCGCTGGCGAGTCACGATGCATTGGTTAACCTATCGGGGGCCTTGAATACACTGGCTGCCAGCTGTATGAAAATCGCCAACGATATTCGTTGGTTGGCATCAGGTCCCCGATGTGGTCTTGGCGAGTTGCACTTGCCGGAAAATGAACCGGGCTCCTCCATCATGCCGGGCAAAGTAAACCCCACCCAGGCGGAAACGATGACTATGGTGTGTTGTCAGGTAATGGGGAACCACACCACCATAACGGTGGCCGGCAGTCAGGGGCATTTCCAGTTGAACGTGTTTAAACCAGTGATTATTTATAACCTGCTGCAGTCGATGCAATTGTTGGGCGATGTTTGCGAAAGCTTTACCGAACATTGCTTGCAGGGGCTGACTGTGAATCAAAGTCAGCTTGACCGTAATCTTGAACGATCTTTAATGGGGGCCGCGGCCCTAAATCCTCTTATCGGCTATGATCAGGCCGCCAAGGTGGCGCAGGCGGCCTTTGTTGAAAATAAAACCTTAGAACAAGTGGTGGTTGAAAAAGGCATTATGACGGCAGAGGATTTTCGGGCTTTACGAAAGGTTTGATAATGAATCAACATCCCTTGACACCCACATCGGATTTTAGGCAGCATCAAGCCTTTGGAATACCGAAATTTCCGGTGTCTTCTTAGCTGTACGTAAAATGGTAATACTCAAACCAATAACGGTTAGTGCACAAACGGTCATCAGATAATATGCCACGGCATCTATCCCGCCAGCATTCTCAATTAACCACATCGCTAAAATTGGCGCCACGCCTCCAAAAGAAACCGACGTAAAATTCCAACAAAAAGCAACACTTGTGGCTCTGATATTGGTTGGGAACGACTCTGCCACCAAGGGGTTAAGCGTTCCTTCGGTCATGCCAATCAATGCACCAAGGGCCATAGACATCAATAGAATATATTCTGCGGCACCAAATTTTAACGCTGCAATAAATGGGTATGCTGCAAGTAGGATTCCTACTGCTCCAAATAAAATGATGTAACGCTTGTTTATTTTATCGGACAAATAACCAAATATAACAGTAGCAATGGTGTAACTAATTAAGGTGGATATATTGAATTTTCCAGCTGTATAGCTATCAAAATGTAAGAAGTCCATCATCATGGTTTTGCCGTATATAAACACCACAAAAAATGAAACTTGCGTCGTTAAGAATATGGCAAACAATCCAGCCAAAGTTGCTTTGTGATTTTTAAACATTTCAAATAATGGATTAGCGACCAAATCGTTGCTCTGTTTAACCGCGATAAAATCTTTAGTTTCCAGTAAATTCCTTCGCATATAAAACGCTACTATGCTGCCAATAACACTAATGAAAAATGGTATGCGCCAACCATATGAATACAGAGTTTCCTCCGTAACTAAAGACTCAACTAAAAATATTGTGCAAGCACTCAAGACCAAACCCGTGCCTACGCCAGTTAGGGCAATGGAACCAAAAAAACCACGTTTATTCTCTGGCACTGATTCGTATAAATAAACACATGACGCTCCAAATTCGCCACCCAATGCAACACCTTGCAATATACGCAAGGTTATAAGTAAGACTGGTGCGGCAATGCCAATGTGCTCATAAGTGGGCAACAAGCCCATACACGTGGTAGGAATAGACATCAGTAGCATGGTCATGGAAAGCGTTTTCTTCCTACTATATCGATCACCCAAATAGCCGAATATTATACCTCCGATTGGTCTTGCTGCTAAGCCAATGGCAAAGGTCGCAAAAGTCATAACCATTGCAACAAAATGGTTATCCAGAGGAAAGAAAAGCTTGCTTATTACTGTAGCAAAATACGCATATAATGTGTATTCGTACCATTCTAAGACATTGCCGATTGAGGAAGAAAGTACGGATTTTAACGAATTACTATTCACAAAAACTCCATTAACTAAATAATCATTTGTGAGACTTTAATAGCGCTTTTGGTGGTACCCAGCAAGAGCAAAAGTAATAGTGTAAGTTATTTTATGGCTAGCTTTCTCCATCACCCACCCGTTGCGCAAGGGCAGCCTCAAGAAAGATATCAATGTCGCCGTCCAACACGCCGTGGGCGTTGCCCCGTTCAACGCCAGTTCGGTTGTCCTTGACCATTTGATAGGGTTGCAAGACATACGATCGAATCTGGTGACCCCAACCAATCTCTGTTTTATAGGCAGTTTGGGCGCTCAGCTTTTCTTCGCGTTTTCTAAGTTCTAATTCGTAAAGACGGGCCTTTAACATATCCATCGCTTGGGCACGATTACGATGTTGCGATCGATCGTTTTGGCATTGCACCACGATATTAGTTGGCAAATGGGTGATCCGAATGGCGCTTTCGGTTTTGTTGACGTGCTGCCCACCAGCACCCGAGGCGCGATAGGTATCGATGCGCAAATCTTTTTCTTCAACCTCTATGTTTATGGATTGATCAATAACCGGGTAAACCCAAACCGAGGCAAAGCTGGTATGGCGACGGGCGTTGGCATCAAAGGGCGAAATACGAACCAACCGGTGGACACCACTTTCGGTTTTCAACCAGCCATAGGCCTGGTGGCCCATCACTTTGAATGTAATGGATTTAACGCCGGCTTCATCGCCGGAATTTTCGTCCATGATTTCCAATTTATATTTGCGAGTTTCTGCCCAGCGGCTGTACATCCGTCCCAAGATTTGGGCCCAATCCTGAGCCTCGGTCCCGCCAGCGCCGGCATTAATTTCGATGAAGCAGTCATTCGTATCGGCCTCACCCGACAGCAAGGTTTCCAGTTGCAACCGTTGGGCCTGTTGAACAAGGATGCCAAGGGTGTCTTCGGCTTCTTTTAGCAGATCCAATTCCCCCTCTGCCTCTGCTAACTCTATCATTTCCAAGCTGTTTTGAAGGGATATTTCCAGATTTTGGATACGTTGAATGGAATGATGAAGCGCCTCGCGCTCCTTTAGTATTTTTTGTGCATTCGCCTGGTTGTCCCATAAATCAGGGGATTCGGCTTGTTTGTTTAAGCCATCAAATGTTGCAAGGGCGTTATCCCAGTCAAAGATGCCTCCGTAACAGGGCTAGGGATTGATTGATGATTTTGGCTTGGGCTTCGATTTCGGCGCGCATACAAAAAATTTCTTGCTAGGTGATTGGGGAATAATTATTGATAACCGAGAATCATTTTAAAATTCAAGCGATCATTGATTCTTTTATAGATTTTGGGTTTATAATCATTCGATAAAATACGCTCATTTAAGGTCTGTCATCAGTATGTTCCCTTACGGTCTTATCATTTTAACTTTTTTATCCCTTTCACCAGTCAATTCTATGAATGGTGGTGAGCCATGTGCAAAGAATGAACAATTGCAGCTAGGCCCGACAACCCAAAGGAATCTGCTGCAGATGGATTCATTGAATCATGAACATAACAGCAAGAAAATGTTACGTTTGTACGCAGCAGCTGGTTCCTTAAAAATAAATTATGTTAATCTTGATGGAATGTTTTTATTATTCCAGGAAAGCTGGCTTGGCAACCTTCTGGCTAAGGCGTTTGGATCGTCAAAACTTTGAACAAAGTGCCCATCGCGCTGGGCGCAACCAGCCGAGCAACCGCTGTTTTTAGGGCCATCGCCTCATAAGGGGGCGCTTGTTGACAAAGGGCCATTAGCCTTTGTTCCAGGCCCAGTTGTAAAAGAAAATCCCGTTGGGTGGTGAGGTGTGTCTTTAAGATGGGATCAACCTGACGTTTTAAAGCACCAAAATCAACGGCATGAGACAAGTCTTGATGCCCTATGTTCTCAAAGGGGGAGGTGGGTCGATGCTGATGAAGGGCTTGCAACGTATCGCCATGGATATGTCCAACGTCCGTATCATCACCGTAATCAATCATCACGGCAGCACCCCTTGAAGTTTTTAGGCGTTGGTTGATAGCTTGCATGTAAACATCATAGTCAGGGCATGATTGACGAATGGGGACATCCTTTGGCCCCAGGAAATCTAGGTTGCCGTCCACAAAACCCACCTGGCGTGTTTGCCAGTGTTCATCGATCCATACATACTGCTCAATCGGTAAGGCATCAAAAAATTCATTGGCGATAATGAATGTAACATCCGAGGGGGAAGTGTCCTCTAACGTTTGGACCCATTCAACTGGATGACCTGCCAGTTTTTGACGTTGAATATTTTTTAAAGCCGGGCTGATCTCAATCAGGTAAACTTTTAATAAGTCGTAAAATTTTGGAAATCTTTGAAATACCCGTAACATGTCGGCCATTAAAGTGCCACGCCCAGGGCCCAATTCAATTAAGGCGATGGAGGAGGGAGGAGTCGGTAGTTTCGCAAAATAATTGAGGTGCCAAATAGCCAAAAGTTCCCCAAAAATCTGCGTCATTTCAGGCGCTGTGGTATAATCCCCAGCGGCTCCAAAGACGGGATGGGTCATGTAGTACCCATTGAGGGGGTGGTAAAGGGCGTGTTCGATAAACTGCTTGACTGTTAGGGGTCTAGTCGACAAATCCTTTAAGAATGCCTTTTCATTGATAGACAAGACGAATCTTTCTGGCACCTGCTATCGGTTTCCTAAATCATCGCTGCAATACGTGGGGCTGTTATGCTCCCAACTTTTTTTACCTAGATAACTCTGTAAGTTTTCATTCTGGGCGCGCAGGTCGTTTCCTGTGTTGCCTGTCAAAACCAACAAGCTGTCCATACCAACCTGCTTGGCCCCTATGATATCCGTCTCGATCGTATCGCCAATCATTAAAATTTCTTCGGGTTTAATGCCGCTAAGATTGGCCATAATCTGGTGATAAATAAAAGGAGATGGTTTACCAATAAGCGTAACTTGCCCCCCTTGTTCAATGATTTTATCAGCAAAGCTGCCGGCGCATTTTCGAATTTGGTCGCCGAACATGGCAATCTTGTCAGGGTTTGCACACAAAACAGGGATCCCCTGTTCAATAATTTTCTCAATTATCTGTTGATGGGGTGATTCGTCCTCACCAGGATTCAAAAAGGCCGTCAAAAGAACCACATCAGCCAGTTCGACTTTGCCGACTTGGTTCAGGTCTAACCCAGCGTCGATATCCACATTACGCTCAGCGCCCCAATGAAAAACTCTTTGTCCTGCATAAGTTGTCGTTAATAATGTGCGCGTCACATCACCAGAGGTTAGAACGTCAAAGGATTTTGTAATGCCCAATCTTTTTAATGTTTCACGGGTTTGGGTGCCAGGTCGGGGCATGTTTGATAAAAAGATTACCCTTTGATTATAATCAAGAGCATTAATGGATTCTATGGCATGGGGGAATGCTTCAATACCATTATGAACCACCCCCACCACGTCAAATAACAAAACCTTGTAGTTTTGGGTAATGTTTAAAAAGTTTGTGATTTTTTCAGTCATACAGGGCCTTTAAAAGGATTTATAATAAGCAAAGGCTAGCAATCCTAAACCGAACGCAACCCTGTAAATCATAAACGGCTTAAAGCTGTGACGTTTCAGGAAAGACAAAAGGCTGTGGATAACGACAAATCCTATGACAGCGGTGATGACAACCGCTTGACCAACAGCGGCCCAATCCAAAACGATGCCTTGTTTAAACACATCATAACCCGTCAGGGTCACGGCCCCAAGCACAGTCGGAATCGACAGCAAGAAAGAAAAACGGGTGGCCTCAATGCGTCCCAGGCCCATACATCGTGCTGCTGTAATACAGGTCCCCGACCGACTGGCCCCAGGGATAAAAGCCAAAGCTTGGGCGCTGCCAATAACCATCGCTTTAAGATACGTCAATTTTTGAGGTCGGCGGTGTTGATGGATATCAGCCAAATACAACAGAATACCAAAAATAATGCTGCTTATTCCCATGATAAGAAGCGGATTAAAGGGGGGAATTTTGCCTTTTATGAAATAGCCAATGACGATGGCTGGTATGGTCGCGATAATCAGCAACAGGGTCAACTGACCATCAGGATCATGAGGGAAAGAACGCCAATTCCTGACCTTTAAAAGTCCCAACGTCACCTTGATCATGCTGAGAACTTCGTGCCGAAAATAAACCACAATCGACAATAATGTTCCCAGATGCAAGGCCACCTCCCATTCTAAACGAGACGCTGGCTGATTCCATAAAAGATTAATTAAAGTTAGGTGCGCACTTGAACTAACGGGGAGAAACTCACTTATACCCTGTATGATACAGAGAGTAAGGATATAGACGTTCATAAAGGTGCACCCATCTGAGGCGTGATTTTAATATCAATACCAAACCTGGGGGCGGGGTGCACCTAGTATTTTTAGAATGAGAGGAAGTTACCTCCTGAATGATAGTAGATTATGTTCTGGATAGTGAGGATCAAAATAATTTGTCGCATCATCCCAATAGCCGTCAAGTTCGAAGTGTGCCTCATCCATCATTTCTCCACAAAAACCGAATTTATACCAACGGTTTCGAACCTCAACTTTTCGTCTCGCGTGGGGATCGTAAATTTTTATTCTCGAAGGAACAACTGAAATTGCTCCATGGTCATAGGCTAATTTAAACACCTCATTATGCTCATCAAAAGCAATTAGGGACCCATCGCTGTATCTTGCTAAATTAGTCGGAATCCCATCCTCTCCCCATTCAAGAGGGCTGTGAACTGTAATGCCAATTGTCAGTTGGGGCTTATTGTTCTCCAGCCTTTTAACCCTAATCATCATTCCACCTTTGTGAACCCAATTGTGTTGTTGATTGCTTTGCTTTATTCCCCAAAAACCTAGGTCAATTAACTTTTTTGCCAAGTCTCCATCGTCCATTGATCCGTTATAGTGTGTGCAGCTAATCAAACCGGTTAAGTCATCGACTTGGTTCAAAAGTCCTTCAATAAACCCGTAACCATAGGCGATTTTTTTCAAAGTGGGGTTGGTACTAACATAGGGATTGGAAAGGTGCCAACGAACTAACATGTTTTGGTACTTTTGCAAATCAAATAGGGCAAATTCAGCAACTTCATCATTACAAAACTCCGCATAACAAAAGGCCGAAATCACCTTTTCAAGCTTTTGAAGCAAATAAGTAGTTGGTCGTCCCCCGGTTTGCCTAATCATTGCCAATTCTTGATTGCAAAGTTTAATGTTCATACGACCCTGAGAAGATGGACCATGGTTTTGTGTGTAACGACCGGTTCCCAATTTTGATAAATCATAAAAATAGTCAGCATCGTCAGTTCTTCCAAGGTTTCTAAAATAAGTACCTATAGCTGCGGCAACATCCGCCCAATAACATTCATGCCCTTGCGCATTGTCGATAGCTGTTAATGCTGCTTGGTAGGCAGGATGTTTTTTGGAATAGTCCTCAATCTTTGTATGGATTTCACTTTCTATTTCTTGAATCATACTTGTACGTTTTTCTTCAGCTTCTCTCCATTTTCTTTGTTCTGCTTCCTTTTGTGCGGGAGTCTTAGCGGCTTCCCTTTGGAGGCTCCTTGCGCAAAATCTTTTTGCCTCTTCTATGTGTTGTTCATATGTCAATATGGGCTCGTCTGGATGGCGGGCATTGAGGCAATCGTTTCTTATGTCTCTATTTTTCTGGGCATTTTTTAAGTTTATAAGAACTAAAGTTTTATTACGTTCACTCTTTGCGGTCTCATCCTGATACGTACCAGCAAAACTGACGGAGTAAGTGCCAAGGGCAAGAGCCGCCATGGGCAGGTAATTAAAGAAAGATTTTAACAGCATTTAAATAATCCTATTTGGGTTTAAGTATCGCCTGAATTTAAAGTTACTTTGGAGGTTCAGAAAATCAGGAAAAGATACGTATGTAGTGTTTGGTGCACCCAATTTTTTTTTTAGAGTGCACCTAGTATTTTTAGAATGAGAGGACACTATTTGGCGAATAGGTGTGATAAAGAGAATTTATAATGTTACTCCAACCGCCTGGTAATTCAAAATGTGCAAGGTCCATCATATCCCCCATAAAACGGGGTTGGTGCCACCTTACGCGTGCTTCATACAATCTTCTTGAGGGGACAACGAAAATAGCACCATTGTCATAGGCTAATTTAAACACTTCGTTATGTTCATCAAAAGCAATTAGTGATCCATCGCTGTATTTTGCTAAATTAGTGGGGATCCCATCCTTTCCCCACTTAAGAGGGCTGTGAACTGTGATGCCGATTGTCAATTGGGCATCATTGTATCCCCATTTTTTAACCCTGATCATCAGTCCATCTTGTCTTACCCAATTGTGGTGCTGGTCATCTTGCCATATGCCATAAAACCCAAGGTCAATTAATCGTTTTGCCAAATCACCATTGTCCCGTGCACCATTGTAATGCGTTGATTTTAGCAGACGGCCTAAAGAAGCGGATTGCTTTAAAATTTTGTTAACAAATCCGTAACCATAGGCAATCTTTTGCAAAGTAGGGTTTGCACTCACATAAGGGGTAGAGAGGTGCCAACGAATAATATGGTCCCTTTGTTGTCTTAAGCCGGGTAAGGCAAAGTCGGCGACTTCATCGTTGCAATGACCCGCATCACAAAAAGCCCTGATCGCTTTTTCAAGTTTTTGAAACAAAGATGTGGTTGGTCGCTCACGTTTTGCCAGAATTGTTCCCAATTCCTGATTGTAAAGCTCAATACACATACGACCCTGGGAAGACGGAGCATAATTTTGCGTGTATCGACCAACGCCCTGGTTTGCTAAGTCATAAAAGTAGTTGGCTTCATGGATTCTTTTTTGCGCCCGGAAATGGTTTCCCACTTCTTCAGCGAAATCGGCCCAGTATTGAAACTCTTTCGATTTCAATATCTCATCTAATTTTTGTTTGTCAGTAGTATTAATTTTGCGAAAGGTTTTAATCTTTGCCAGAATACCATCCTCTATTTCATCGGTCCATTTTCTTTCTTTTTCTTCACGTTCTTCCTCTATCCTATTCTCTTCTGCTTTTTGTGCAGGGGTTTTGGCAGCTTCCTCTTCCCTGTCGATTCTTCGCATTTGTTTTGCTAGGTACTTGTGTTGTGCATCTGTGATTTGAGGTTCATTTGGATCATCATAATTATCGCAAGCGTTCATAATTTCGACCTCTCGCTCGGCGTCTGCGAAGCTAAAGGGAACCAAAGCTTTATTTTGTTCCCGGTCCATCGCATCATCATCAACATCAGAAGCAAAACTGGCAGAGTAAGTGCCCAAGACAAAGGCCGCCAAAGGTAGATAATTAAAGAAAAATTTTATTAACATTAGGTAATCCTATTTGGGTTTAAGTGTCGGCTGAATTTAAAGTTACTTTGAAAGTTCAGAAAATCAGGAAAAGATACGTATGTAGTGTTTGGTGCACCCAATTTTTTTTTAGAGTGCACCTAGGGCGTGTCATCAATTGAATAAGTCATAGATTTCTGTTTTAATTGAGAAAAATTTTACGAGGTTTTTTTCGGT